>JBBIOF010000404.1:0-3300 GCA_037443505.1 Candidatus Rokuibacteriota bacterium | reverse complement strand
CCGACGCGCGGCTGGTCGTCCTCCGCGTGGGCCCGGACCGGGCGCGGGGCGTCCTCCGGGTCGGAGACCGCGAGATCGCGCTCGACGTGCCGCAGCCGGGGCTGCACAACCTGGAGAACGCGGCCGCCGCGGTCCTGGTGGCCCTGGAGATCGGCGTGGCCCCCAAGGACGCGGAGGCGCTCCTGCCGCGCTTCCCCGGCGTCGCCCGCCGGTTCGAGGTGGTGGGCACCACCGCGAGCGGCATCCGGGTGGTGGACGACTACGCGCACAACGCCGAGAAGATCCGGGCGGCCGTCACCACCGCCCAGGCGGGGGCCGAGCGCGTGCTGGCCGTGTTCCAGCCCCACGGGTTCGGCCCGGCGCGGTTCCTGCGCGCCGAGCTGAGGGACCTGCTGCCCAGGCTCCTCCGCCCGCGGGACCGCTTCTGCTACGCGGAGATCTTCTACGCGGGCGGGACCGTCGCCAGGGACGTCTCGAGCGCGATGCTGGCCGCCGACCTGCCGCCCCACCTCGGCTGCGTGCACGCGCCCGACCACGAGGCCGTGCGGCGGTGGGTCGTGAGCGAGGCCCGCCCGGGCGACACCGTGATGGTCATGGGCGCCCGCGACCCCGACCTCCCCCACCTGGCGCGGGACATCCTGGCGGCCCTGCAGGCCCAGGCCGCGCGCCCGGCGCGATCTCCGGTACACTCTCCTCCATGAGCCTCGAGACCGACCTTCGCGAGTACCTGGAGCCCGCCGAGTTCATCGACAGCGACGACCCCGGCGTCATCGAGTTCGCCCGCCGGGTCTGCGGCGACGAGCGGGACGATCTGCGGAAGGCCGTCCGCCTCTACTACGCGGTCCGCGACGGGATCGTCTACACGCCGTACTGCGACTACCGGTCGCCCGACACGTACCGGGCGGGCGCGGTCCTCGCCAAGGGCGCGGGCTTCTGCGTGGGCAAGGCCGCCCTGCTGGCCGCCGCGGCCCGGGCCGCCGGCATCCCCGCCCGCGTGGGCTTCGCCGACGTCCGCAACCACCTCTGCACCCCGCGCCTGCGCGCGCTGATGGGCAGCGACGTCTTCTACTACCACGGCTACACGGAGCTCTGGCTGGACGGCCGGTGGGTGAAGGCCACGCCCGCCTTCGACCGCACGCTCTGCGACCGGTTCGGGGTGCGCCCCCTGGAGTTCGACGGGCGCGAGGACTCCCTCTTCCACCCCCACGACCGCAGCGGGCGCCGCCACATGGAGTACCTGCGCGACCGGGGTCCCCGCGCCGACGTGCCCGTGGCCGACATCGTGCGGACCTTCGAGCAGGCCTACCCGAGCTTCGTCACCGGCGGGGCCGGCGAGGCGGCCACCAGGTTCCGCACGGAGGCCGAGGAAGCGCCAGCCGACTGAGCGGGCGCGCCGGCCTCCTCAGGCGAGGCCCAGGCGCTGCCGCTCCTGCTCCCTCAGCACCCGGCGGAGGATCTTGCCGGAGGGGGTCTTCGGGATGGCGTCCACGAAGGCGACCTCGTGGAGGGTCTTGTATCCGGCCAGGCGGCCGCGGGCCCACTCCAGCAGCGCCGGTGCGGTGAGCGCAGGGTCCTTGCGGACCACGAACGCCTTCGGCACCTCGCCGGCGTCCAGGTCCGGCTTGCCGATGACGGCGACGTCGGCCACCCCGGGGTGCTCGAAGAGCAGCGCCTCGATCTCGGCCGGGGCGATGCCGAAGCCCTTGTACTTGATCATCTCCTTCTTGCGGTCCGTGATGGTGACGTAGCCGCGCTCGTCGATCCGGCCGACGTCCCCCGTGTAGAGCCAGCCGTCGCGGAGCGCCGCCGCCGTGGCCTCGGGCGCGTTCCAGTACCCCAGCATGAGCTGCGGGCCGCGCACGCACAGCTCGCCCACCTCGCCCGGCGGCAGCTCCCGCTCGCCCGTCTCGAGGTCCACGATCTTCTGCTCCGTGTCATGGCAGGGCAGGCCGGCGGTGTCCACGGTGAGCAGGCGGTCGTCCTCGACCGGGTTCAGGTGCGTGATGGGGGCCGCCTCGGTGAGGCCGTAGCCCTGGACGACCTTCACGCCGGTCACTCGCGTGAACCGGCGGGCGACCTCCGGGGGCACCGGCGCGGCGCCCACCATCACGTGCCGGACGCTGGACCAGTCCACCCGCTCGACCCCCGGATGCTGGAGCAGCGCCACCAGGACGGGCGGCACGGCGAACAGGATGGTGATCCGCCGCTCGGCGACCAGCCGGCAGCACTCCGCCGGATCGAAGCGCTCCATGATCACCAGCCGGACGCCCGCGTGGACGGCCCCGCCCAGGAGCATGAGCCCGTAGATGTGGTAGAAGGGCAGGAACACCAGGAACCGGTCCTCGGCGGTGACGCGGCTCGCGGCGAGGAACTGGATGTTGTTGCACACGAAGGCCCGGTGGCTGAGCAGCACACCCTTGGGCAGGCCGGTGGTGCCGCTCGAGTACGGCAGCACCAGCAGGTCGTCCACGGCGATCTCCACCCCCTCCGGGGGCGTCGCCGGCGCCCCCGCCACCAGGTCGGCGAACCGGACCGCGTCCGGCGCCGCGGGCGCCGGAGGGCCCACGGTGATGACGTGCCTGAGCCGCGGCGCCTCCGCGCGGGCCGCCCGCACCAGCGGCAGCAGGTCGTGCTGGACGACCACGGCCGCCGCCTGGGCGTCGGCGAGCTGGTAGGCAACCTCGCGCTCCCGGTAGGACGGGTTCATCGGGCTCGACACCGCCCCGATCCGCGCCAGCGCGAAGAAGGCCACCACGTACTCGGGCCGGTTGGTCATCAGGAGGCACACCCGGTCGCCGCGCCCGATGCCGAGGCTGCGGAGGCCGTTGGCGAAGGCGTTCACGAGCCCTTCCAGCTCGCGGAAGGTGAGGCTCACGTCCCGGAACACGATCGCCTCGCGGTCGGGATGGAGCAGGACCGGGCGCGACAGCATCTCGCCGTAGGGGATCCGCGGGTACGTGAGGGACGGCCGGAACAGGTCACGCATGGGCACCTCCGGGCCCGCCCGCCGGGCGGGCGCCGGGTACGATACCACGCGGCCGGGGACGGCGGGAGCCGGCGGGCGCTTGGAGCGCCCGGCGGGAATCCGCTACGATGGCCGTGCGTGAAACGGCGGGCGCTGCTGCTGCTCCCCGGCGGTCTGGTCTTCGCGGCCGCCTCGGCCGTCCTCCTCGTCCCGGCCCTCCGGGAGCCGGCACGTCCGCTCGTCCCCGTCTCCGTGTACGCCGTGACCCTGGCCGGCGCGGCCCTGGGCCTCCGCTTCCGCAACCCGCGCGTGGTGTTCGCGCTGGCCGTGCTGGC
>JBBIOF010000403.1:0-3300 GCA_037443505.1 Candidatus Rokuibacteriota bacterium | reverse complement strand
CGCGGCCAGGCCCTCGGGCCCGTCCACCCGGACCATGCCGATCCCGCCGCCGCCCGCGGCGGCCTTCAGGAGCACGGGGAAGCCCAGGTCGCGGGCCGCGCGCGCCGCCTCCTCCACGCCCTCGACGGGACCGGGGCTACCCGGCAGCACGGGCACGCCCGCCGCCGCCATGAGCCGGCGCGCCTCCGTCTTGTCGCCCATGGCCCGGATCGCCTCCGGACGCGGCCCCACGAACACCAGACCCGCGTCCGCGCACGCCCGGGCGAACTCCCAGTTCTCGGCGAGGAACCCGTAGCCGGGATGCACCGCCTCGGCCCCCGTCCGGCGCGCGGCGTCCAGGATGCCGGGGATCGAGAGGTAGCTCTGGCGGGCCGGGGCGGGCCCGACGGGCACGGCGTCGTCCGCCTCGCGCACGTGCGGCGCGTCCCGGTCCGCCTCCGAGTACACCGCGACGGCCTTCAGGCCGAGGCGCCGGCAGGCGCGGATGACGCGTCGGGCGATCTCCCCCCGGTTGGCGACCAGGACGGTGCGGAACACGGACCTCAGTGTACCCGGGGCGGCCGGCCCGCCCTCACACCCGCTCCCGGAACTCGCTGCCCAGGAGCCCCTCCGGCCGCACCAGGAGGACCACCACGATGACCACGAAGGCCAGCGTGTTCTTGAACTGGATGGCGACGTAGGCGCCGGTGAGGCTCTCGGCCACGCCCAGGATGAGCCCCCCCAGCACGGCGCCCGGCAGGCTGTTGAGCCCGCCCAGCACGGCGGCGGCGAAGCCCTTGAGGAACGGGTCGAGCATGAAGAACGGGTCGAGCAGGAGCGCGGGCGCCACGAACACCCCCGCCACCACCGCCAGGGCCGCCGCCGTGCCCCAGGACAGCGCCAGGATGGCGCGGGTGGGGATCCCGAGCGTCTGGGCGGCCGGAAGGTTCTCGGAGGTGGCCCGCATGGCCAGGCCGACGCGCGTCCGCTGCACCAGCAGGAACAGCAGCAGGCTCGCCGCGGCGCCGGTGGCCAGCGTGGCCAGGGCCAGGTGGCTCACCACCACGCCCCCCACGGTGAAGGTGCGCGTGTCGGAGATGGGGAACGGCAGCGCGAGGGGCTCGGCGCCCCAGGTGAAGACCACCCCGCCCTGCACGACCAGCGCCAGCCCCAGCGTGAGGATCACCTGGCCCAGCAGGTTCGCCTCCCGGCGCTGGGCCGGCACCAGGACCCCGAAGAAGAAGGCCACCGCCACCAGCGCCCCGGCCAGCACCGCCCCCGGCAGGGCCAGCGCGAACGGCACGTCCCGGGTCAGCAGCGCCAGCGCCACGAAGGTGCCCAGCGTGGCCACGTCGCCGTGGGCGAAGTTCAGCACCCGGCTCGACCGGTAGACGAGCACGATCCCCAGCGCCACCAGCGCGTAGAGGGCGCCGGCGCTCAGGCCGGTGAGCGCGTACTGGAGCGCCCTCACCGGAACGGCCAGAGCGCGAAGTAGAGCCGCGCCTTGATGAGCCGCCCGGCGAAGCCGTGGGGCTCGAGGATCATCACCAGCAGGATGGTCACCCCGAAGACGGCGGGCACCAGCTCGCGGTACGCGGCGAAGGCCTGGGGGACCAGGATCACGAACGCGGCCCCGAGGATGGAGCCCTCGATGGAGGCGATGCCGCCCACCACCACCGCCACGAACATGGTGATCGACTCGGCCACCGTGAACATCTGCGGCTCCAGGTGGCCCAGCAGCTGCGCCACCAGCGCACCCTGGACCCCCGTGTAGAACGACGACAGCCCGAAGGCCAGGAGCTTGTAGCGGGTGAGGTTGACGCCGCTCACCTCCGCCGCGATCTCGCTGTCGCGCAGGGCGACCAGGGCCCGGCCCACGTAGGACGACACCACGTTGTAGGCGGCCAGCGCCAGCAGGACCAGCAGCGCGAGGTAGGCGTAGTAGACGGTGGTCGCGCGCGCGAGGCCGGGCAGCGCGTCGATCCGCTGGATGGCCAGCCCGGCCCGCCCGCCAGAGACCGCCTCCCAGTTCACCAGGATCTGGTAGACGGCCACTGCGAACCCCAGGGTCGCGATGGCCAGGTACGGTCCCTTGAGCCGGAGAGACGGGAAGCCCACCAGCACCCCGGCCGCGCCGGCGGCCAGGCCCGCCAGCGCGAGGGCCGCCGGGAACGGCAGGCCCCCGAGCCGCAGGTGGCCGAACGCGTACGCCCCGATGGCGAGGAAGCCCGCCTGGCCGAAGGAGATCTGGCCGGCGAACCCGATGAGCAGGTTCTGGCCCATGACGCCCACGGCCCACGCCGCGATCAGCGTGGCCACGAACAGGTGGTGCTCCTGGGCCGCGAGCGGCAGCAGCACGAGGACGGCCAGCAGGCCCAGCACGAGGGCCCGCGCCAGCGGCCGGCGCAGGAACTTCAGGTCTTCGCGGTACGACTCGACCAGGTCCACGTCAGTCCCCGTAGAGGGAGGCGATCAGGTCGGCGTACCTGGCCTCGACGCTCCGGCGCTTGACCTTCTTGGTGGGCGTGACGTCCCCCTCCTCCTCGTAGAACCGGCGGGGCAGCAGGGCGAACCGCTTGACGCGCTCCACCTGGGACAGCGTCCGGTTCACCCGGTCCACCTCCCGCTCGACGAGGCGGTGCACCTCCGGGTGCCGCGTCAGGTCCGCGAAGGTGGTGAACGGGATCCGGTGCTCCTGGGCGTACCGGACCACGTTGTCCTCGTCGATCAGGATGAGGGCCACCAGGTACTTCCGCCGGTCCCCGACCACGACGGCGTCCTGGATGTAGGGGCTGAACTTCAGCTTGTTCTCGATGTAGGCCGGCGTGATGTTCTTGCCCCCGGCGGTGATGATGATGTCCTTCTTGCGGTCCAGGATCTTGAGATGGCCCTCCTCCCAGGCGCCCACGTCGCCCGTGTGGAGCCACCCCCCGGCGTCGATGGTCCGGGCGGTCAGCTCCGGATCCCGGTAGTAGCCCTTGAAGACGTGGGCACCGCGGGTGAGGATCTCGCCGTCGTCGGCCAGCGCCACCTCGATGCCCGGCACGGGCTCGCCCACCGTGCCCACGCGCGGCCGCTCCACGCGGTTCACCGCGATGACTCCGGTGGACTCCGTCTGCCCGTAGCCCTCCACCAGCGGCACGCCGAGGGCGTGGAAGTACTCGAACAGCTCCGGCGACGCCGGCGCGGCGCCGCAGACGGCCACCCGGGTGCGGTCCAAGCCCAGCTTGCGCTTGAGCGGGTCGAGGACCAGCCATGAGGCCAGCCGGTAGGCCAGCGCCAGGCGCGGCCCCACCCGGCCCGCGAGGCGGGCGCGGGCGT
>JBBIOF010000402.1:0-3304 GCA_037443505.1 Candidatus Rokuibacteriota bacterium | reverse complement strand
CAGGCGCCACCGGCCGTACGCCACGAACGCCGCGAGGAGCCCCACCGCCAGCGGGACCACGGCCATCCCGACGCCGCCGCCCGCCAGGGTGACGGCCGTGGCCCCGATCATGACGATCACCAGCCCGGCCGCGGCCAGCGGCGTGAGGCCCGGCCGGAGGCCAAGCAGCCCCGGGAGGACCAGCCCGAGCGCGCCGAGCGTCTCGGCCACCCCGATGAACCGCACGAGGGGGCCCGGCAGGGGCACCGGTCCCGCCAGGCCCTCGAGCGGAAGGACCAGCTTCAGGCCGCCGGCCCACAGGAACAGCGGTCGGCTGGCTCCCTTCGCGCTCTGCGCGCCTCCTCGGGGTCCTCTTCCGGCTCCCGTCAGAGAGTCGAACGGCGGGGGGCGGGATCGACGCCGGCAGTCGCGTCGCCCTCGGGAAGGCCCGGGATCTCCACCACGGGGCGGATCTCCACCGTCCCCACCCGCGCCACCGGAACGCGCGCGGCGATGGCGATCGCCTCGTCGAGGTCCCCGGCATCGACCAGGAAGTAGCCGCCCAGCTGCTCCCGCGTCTCGGCGAAGGGGCCGTCGGTCACGAGCGGCTGGCCGTCGCGCACGCGCACGCTCGTGGCCGTGGACGTGGGGTGCAGTGGGCCCGCGCCCAGGTACCGCCCCGCCGCGTGAAGGTCCCGCGCGAGCGCCGCCGACTCCACGTAGCACGCCTCCCGCTCGCCCTTGCTCAGGGCCTGCTCGTCGAGGTAGATCAGCAACATGTACTTCATGCGCGCGCGTGCCTCCCATCTGGAGGTCGAACGGCCCCGCCCGGGATCGACAGCCGCGATAAATTATCCCCCGTGGCACCAGCCCCGGATGCCGACGCGGCCATCGACGCGGTCTATCGCTCCGACTGGGGGCGGATCGTCGCCACCCTGATCCGGCTCACCGGGGACTTCGACCTCGCGGAGGAAGCCGCCCAGGACGCCTTCGCGGCCGCGGTGGACCAGTGGAGGGTCTCCGGCGTCCCCGACGCGCCGCGCGCCTGGATCATCCAGACGGCCCGGCACAAGGCCATCGACCGCCTCCGCCGCCGCACGCGGCTCGGCGAGAAGCTGGACGTCTACGCCGCGACCGCGGACGCCTCGACCCTCGGGCCCCCGGAGGTCGACCCGGGAGCGATCCCCGACGACCGCCTCCGGCTCGTCTTCACCTGCTGCCACCCTGCGCTCGCGCTGGAGGCCCAGGTGGCGCTGACGCTCCGCATGGTGGGTGGCCTGGAGACCGAGGAGATCGCACGGGCGTTCCTCGTGCCGGCGCCCACCATGGCGCAGCGGCTGGTGCGCGCCAAGCGCAAGATCCGCGACGCGCGCATCCCCTACACCGTGCCCGACCGGAGCGAGATGCCCGCCCGCCTCGACGCCGTGCTGGCCGTCCTCTATCTCGCCTTCACCGAGGGCTACCTGGCCACGCGCGGCGAGGCGCTGGTGCGGACGGATCTCTGCGCCGAGGCCATCCGGCTGGCCCGCCTGCTGAGGGCGCTCATGGCGCCCGAGCCGCCCGCGGAGGCGACCGGGCTCCTCGCCCTCATGCTCCTGCACGACTCGCGCCGCGACGCCCGCCTCGACGAGGCCGGCGACCTGGTCCTGCTCGAGGACCAGGACCGGCGGCGCTGGAACCGCGCGCAGATCGCGGAGGCGCTCCCGCTCGTCGAGGAGGCGCTCCGGGGCGGGCCGGGGCCGTACGCCCTCCAGGCGGCGATCGCGGCCCTGCACTGCCGTGCCGGGCGGGCCGAGGACACGGACTGGCCCCAGATCGTCCGTCTCTACGACCTCCTGCTGCACGTGCAGCCCTCGCCCATCGTCTCCCTGAACCGCGCGGCGGCCGTGGCCATGGTGGAGGGCCCGCGGACGGCGCTGGCGCTCCTGGACGAGCTGGCTGCCCGCGGCGACCTGGATCGCTACCACCTGCTCCACGCCGCGCGGGCCGACCTCCTGCGGCGCCTCGGAGCTTTCGGCGAGGCCGCGGCGAGCTACGTCCGGGCCCTCGAGCTGGTCACCAACGACGCGGAGCGCCGCTTTCTCGAGCGCCGGCTGCGGGAGGTGCGGGAACGGTCCCGGACGTGACCGGGAGCGGCGGCGACCGGGCCGCGCCCGGGGGTCTCGGACACTCGGGACTTCTCCTCCCTCGGCGGGGTTGCCCGGCCGGGGGGGAGCGCGGTAGAAGACACTTGCACCGGAGCGAGCGCGGAGGGCGTTCGAGTCGCCCACCATTCCCACGTCGAAGGAGGTTCACATGACACGCCTGTCGTCCTTCCTACCGGCGCTCCTGGCACTCGTGTTCACGCTGGCCGGCTGCGCCCGCCTGCCCGGAAGCGGCTGGGTCACGCTGATCGACGGCGAGGCGGGGCTGGACAACTGGAACCGGGTCGGCGACGCCAACTGGCGCGCGGAGGGCGGCGCCATCGTGGCCGATCGGGGCAAGGGCGGCTACCTGGTGTCGAAGAACTCCTACAAGGACTTCGAGATCCGCGCCGAGTTCTGGGCGGCGACCGACACGAACAGTGGGGTCTTCCTCCGCTGCTCCGATCCCGTCAAGATCGGCGCCGCGACCTGCTACGAGGTGAACATCTGGGACATCCGGCCGGAGCCCAGGTACGCCACCGGCGCGATCGTGGACCACGCCGAGGTGCCGGTGCCGCTGGTGCACAAGGCGGGCGGCCGCTGGAACACCTACGAGATCACGGCGAAGGGGGCGCAGCTCACCGTCAAGCTGAACGGCGTCCAGACCGTGAGCGTCCAGGACAGCAAGCACGCGTCCGGGCCGGTCGCGCTCCAGTACGGCGCCGGCGTGCGGGGCGCCCAGGGCGGCCCGATCAAGTGGCGCAAGGTGCAGATCCGCCCGCTCTGATCTGACCCGGGCGGGCACGGCAGGCCGCCTGTCGGGCAATCGCGCTCGTACACGAAGCGCGATACCTCCTGCGTGAAGCGCCGAGGAGCCGTCAAGCGGAGGGCGGCCCCGTCCAGCTCGGCGACCCAGGAACCAGGCCTGGGCGACCTCGCGACTGTCGTGCTCCGCGACGAGGTAAGCGATCTGCAGGACAAGACGGAGCTCGGTCACCAGGTGTCGCTTTTCAAAAAAGGTAGGGACCTTCGCCGATCCGCTCCGCGCCCAGAGCACCTTCGACAGGCTGGGTCGGAGGAACGGCTCGGGATTTGCTGAACTTCAGGAGGAATGCTGATGGGCAGTGCAACGATGCAAGGTCAGCTCTGGGGGGCTCGTGCTCAGGACTGGGCCACCTACGTGGAGCAGGTGTGCTTGCCGC
>JBBIOF010000401.1:3060-3305 GCA_037443505.1 Candidatus Rokuibacteriota bacterium | reverse complement strand
GGCCGCGGCCGCTTGCGCGCGCTCACCGCGCTCCCCCTGCTGGCAATCCCCTTGCACCCTCCTCCCGAGGGCCCGCCCCCGGGCCCCAGGCAGTCTTACAACAGGAGGGAAGCATGCGACGACATACGAGCCTCGCACTGTGCGCGCTCGCCACCGCAGTGACTCCGGCGCTCGCGGCGCCGGCGGTCCAGGGGCCGGCGGCGGTGGATCCCGCCGTGAGCGCGAAGCGGACCGGCGAGATCGGC
>JBBIOF010000401.1:0-2989 GCA_037443505.1 Candidatus Rokuibacteriota bacterium | reverse complement strand
CGACGACGGGCGCACGTTCCGGCTCACCGCGGCCGGCGCCGTGCTGGTGGACGGGCGCCCGGCGGAGCTGGTCCACCTCGCGCCGGGGACGCACGTGGTGATCCGCGGGGCCGAGCCCGTGACGCCCGGCGAGGGCCGGGACGTGGTGATCGCGGAGCCGGGCGCCGCGGCCGTGGTGGCGCCGGCCCCGGCGGCGGGGCGGGTCACGATCGTCCAGCCCATCGCGAGCGGCGGGACGGTGAGCGGCACCGTGGAGCGCATCGACGGTGACCGGGGCGTGGTCGTGTTCCAGGATGGCCGCGCGTTCCTGACGGGCCCGGCGTCGGTCGTGCTGCGCGACGGCCGGCCGGTGCAGCTCGGTAACGTCCTGCCGGGGATGACCGTGACCCTGTTCGCCGTGAACCCGGTGCTCTCGCGCGACGGCCGCGCCGTGCTGCTGAACGAGGGCTTCGTGGACGGGGACACGGGCGGCGCGCTGTCGTGGGACGCCACGTACGAGGGCTACGAGGCGATCATCGACAACGCCGGGATGCAGATCCAGGTGGGTGGCTGAGCCGCGGGGGCGGCGCCGCGGGCTGGCACGCCCGGCCCGCGGGCCGTCGCCCGCGCACGTCCTACTCGTACCTGAGCGCCTCGATCGGGTCGAGGCGGGCCGCCTTGCGGGCGGGGTAGAAGCCGAAGAAGACGCCGACGGCCGCCGCGAAGCCGAAGGCCAGCGCGATGGCCTCGGGAGCCACCAGGATGGGCCACTGGGCCATGTAGCCGATGGTGCGGGAGGCGGCCAGGCCGAGGCCGACGCCCACGCCGCCGCCGATGAGCGAGAGCGTGATGGCCTCCACCAGGAACTGGACCAGGATGTCCCGGGCCCGCGCGCCCACCGCCATGCGGAGGCCGATCTCCCGGGTGCGCTCCGTGACCGAGACCAGCATGATGTTCATGATCCCGATCCCGCCCACCAGGAGGGAGACGGAGGCGATGGCGGCCAGCAGGTAGGTCATCACCCGCGAGGACTCCTCCTGGGTCTGCAGCAGCTCCGACAGGTTCCGGAGGAAGAAGTCGTCGTCCTGGTACGGCTGCAGGCGGTGCCGCTGGCGGAGGAGCGCGCGCATCTGGGCCTCCGCCTCCTTCATGTCCTCGCCCGCCCGGATCTTGACCGAGATGGCGCCCACGGCCCGCGGGCTGGCCTGGGGCGTGCCCAGGACCTTCTTGCGGGCGGTGCTGAGGGGGATCAGGATCACGTCGTCCTGGTCCTGGCCCCACGTGCTCTGGCCCTTGCGGTCCAGGACGCCGATCACCGTGAACGGCACCTTCTTGATGCGGATGATCTGCCCCAGCGGGTCGGCCTCGCCGAAGAGGTTCACCGCGGTGGTCTGCCCGAGCAGCGCCACCTTGGTGGCCCCCTCCACGTCCTCCGCGCTGAACGCCCGCCCGGCGACGACGGGCCAGTCGCGGGCCTCCAGGTAGTCGGGCGTGACGCCCTGGATCACCGTGGACCAGTTCAGGTTGCCGTAGACCACCTGCGCCGTGCCCCGCATGCTCGGCGCCGCCACCTGCACGGCAGGCACCTCGCGGGCGAGGGCCGCCGCGTCGTCCTCCGTGATGGTGAGCTGGGAGCCGTGCCCCATGCGGATCCCGCCGGAGGTGACGCTGCCCGAGAGGACGATGATCAGGTTGGAGCCCAGGCTCTGGATCTGCTCGGCCACCCGGGCCTGGGCGCCCGCGCCCACGCTCACCATGGCGATGACGGCGCCCACGCCGATGATGATGCCCAGCATGGTCAGCGCGCTCCGCAGCTTGTTCACGCGCAGGGCGCGGACGGCGATGCGGGCCGACTGCAGCAGGGTCACGCCATGGCCTCCTCGGGCAGGCCGGCCAGCGTGTCGGCGGCGTCGCGCGGCTCGTCCACGCGCTCGTCCCGGAGCAGCCGGCCGTCCCGGAAGGTGAGGATCCGGCCGGCGTAGGCCGCGACGTCGGGCTCGTGGGTCACCAGCACCACGGTGAGGCCCCCGCGGTTGAGGCGCTGCAGGAGCGCCAGGATCTCCACGCTGGTCCGGGTGTCCAGGTTGCCCGTGGGCTCGTCGGCCAGGAGGACGGCCGGGTCGTTCACCAGCGCCCGCGCGATCGCCACCCGCTGCTGCTGGCCCCCGGAGAGCTGGCTCGGGTGGTGCGACGTTCGGTCGCCGAGCCCCACGGCGGCCAGCCGCTCCCGCGCCCGGCGCCGCCGCTCGCGCGCCCCCGTGCCGGCGTAGAGCAGGGGCAGCTCCACGTTCTCGAGGGCGGTCGTGCGCGGCAGCAGGTTGAACTGCTGGAAGACGAACCCCACCCGGGAGTTGCGGATCCGGGCCAGCGCGTCGCGGTCGAGCCGGCCCACGTCCATGCCGTCCAGGAGGTAGCGCCCGCCGGTCGGCGTGTCCAGGCAGCCCAGGATGTTCATGAACGTGGACTTGCCAGAGCCCGAGGGCCCCATCACCGCCACGAACTCGCCCCGCTCGATGGCCACCGACACGCCCCGCAGCGCGTGGACGACGTGGGGGCCCAGGCGGTAGTCGCGGGTGAGCCCCTCCGTGACGATCAGCGCCATCCCGCTAGAGCCTCAGCCGCGGCTGGGGCGTGCCGCCGCCGGGCCGGGGCGCGCCCGCGGCGCCGCCGAAAGTGCCGACGATCACCTCCTGGCCCTCCCGGAGGTCGCCCGCCGTCACCTCGGTCATGGTGCCGTCGGTGATGCCCAGCGCGACCGTCACGGCCCGGGGCTTGCCGTCGGGCCCCAGGACCCAGGCGCGCGCGGTGGCCCCGCCGCCGGCCCCGGCGTCGTAGCGCGCCTGCTGGTCGGGCGTGAGGATCTCGCGGATCCGCGCCCGGGTGGCCTCGCGGATGCGCTGCACCCGGGCCTGACGGTCCTCGTCGCCCGGCCCGGCGCCCTGGAGCGCGCGGACCTGCCGCCGGCCGTCCTCGAGGAGCGCCCGAAGCGCCGGGTCGCCGAGCGGCTCGG
>JBBIOF010000400.1:0-3319 GCA_037443505.1 Candidatus Rokuibacteriota bacterium | reverse complement strand
CCCGCGCGCGCGCGGGTGAGGAGGCGCGCGCGCGGGGCCCCTCGCGCCCGTCGCGCTCCAGGGCGCGCAGCAGGCGCCGGTACCGGTCGGTCAGGGCGCGGTACTCGACGTCGCGCGCGGCGCGGAAGCGCGCGCGGATCTCCTCGTCGTCCAGGTTCTCCACGCGCTCGACCCGGAGCAGGGTGGCGTCGCCGCCGTCGCGCTGCACCTCCTGGGCGAGCCACTGGTACTGCTCGAGCGTTTCCGGCGTGGCCGGGAGGAGGTAGACGCCGTTCTTGAGCGCCAGCGCACCGAGCTGCCGCAGCCGTCTCCAGGCACGGACGCGGAGGCTCGAGGGCTCCCGGGGGAGGCTCACCACGAGGACGAGCCACGAGGCCTGCGCCTGCATCATCGGTTGCACGACGTTATCACACGTTTCAAGGCCCATGACTTCGAGCTTGACTGTTAGCTCATCACGTGATGAGTATATGGCTCCCGCCGGGAGACAGGAGGGTTGCTCGAATGAACGCGGTGGAGCAGGTCCTGAACGACGAGTTGAGCCGGCTCATGGACCGCCTGGCCGCCTCACTGCCGGGAGGCTGCCTCGCGGAGGTCAGCGCCAGGAACCCGGGCCTCGGGCGGCGGCTGGACGAGGCCGATGCCCAGCTCGCGGCCGCCCGCCAGGCCATCCTGGAGGGCTACGGGCGCTGGCGGCGAGCGCTCGAGGACGTGGAGAACCTGTGGGCGCTGGCCGCCTGGCGGTCAGCGGCCGAGGAGGCGCCCGAGGAGCCCGCGGCCGTCGCGGCTTGACGTGACCTGGCCGGCCGCGTAGGCGACGCGCACGGCCTCGAAACGCTGCCAGTAGTCGGGCAGGGTGCGGGCCATCGCCACCTGAGCGGCGACGAGGCGCGCGGACGGGTCCCGGCCGGCCCGGGCGACGGCCTGGTCCACACGCTGCCGCGCCTCGGCGCCGAGATCACGGCTCAGCTCGGCCGTCAGGTGCTCGAGGAACGTCCGGACGCCGGCCTCGAATTCCTGGCGATCGCCGGGGTTCTCCGGCGCGGGCGCCGGCAGGCCTCGCGCCCGCCGCCGCTGGACCATGACGTCCAGGCTCACGTGGTCCAGGGCCTCCTCGATGCGCTCGCGGATCTCGGCCTCGATCTGGGCCAGGAGATCGCGCGGCTGGTCGGGGCGGCTGCGGAAGGGCATGGCGCCGGTCAGGACAGCATGCGGCGGATGCCCGCCTCGGGGTCAACCGGCGTCAGGCCGAACGCCGCGTAGAAGGGCGCCGGGTCGCAGGTGTTGTCTTCCTCGAGCATGAGGAGCTGGTCGGGCGTCACCGGGAAGCCGGGAAGACGGTGGAAGAGCCGGGCCGCGCACCGCACCAGGCCGGCCGGCACGTGGATCTTGCGCACGCGCGGGCGGCCGAGGGCGCGGCCCACCACGTCCAGCAGGTCGAGCAGGGTGAGGGCGCGGGGCCCGGCCACCTCGTAGGTCTGCTTCTCCGTCGCGGGCAGCGCGAGCGCGCGGGCGAAGGCCTCGGCCACCTGCTCGACGGGCACCGGCTGCAGGCGCTGCTGCCCCGAGCCGATGACGGGCACGGCGGGCAGCCGCCGGACCAGACGGGCCAGGAGGGTGACGAAGCCGTCTCCGGGGCCGTAGATCACGGACGGGCGGAAGATCGTCCACGCGATTCCGCTGCTGCGCACGGCCTCCTCGGCCGCCCACTTCGTCTGGTGGTACCGCGAGCGGGCGCCGGGGCGGGTGCCCAGCGCGCTCATGTGCACGAAGCGGCGCACCCCGGCGGCGGCCGCAGCGTCCAGCACGTTGATGGTGCCCTGGACGTGGACCCGCTCGAACGTGGCGTCCGGCCCCCGCTCCCGGATGATCCCGACCAGGTGGATCACGGCGTCGCAGCCCGCCATGTCGGTGTCGAGGCCGTGCCGGACCAGGACGTCGCCCTCCACGCGCTCGATGGCGCCGAGGCCGCGGAGATCGCGCTCGGAGCCACGACGGCAGAGACACCGGACGGTGTGGCCCTGGGCCCGCAGGGCATTGATCACGACCCGACCGACGAACCCGGTCGCTCCCGTGACGAAGACCCGGCGCATGGCAGTGCTTCCGAATCGCCTCTAACGTTAACACACGGGGTCAAGCGCGTCCCGGGTGGTAAGATCGACCCGTGAGTGGTGCTCGGGCCCCGCGCCTCGCGCCCGCCGCCCTCGTGCTGCTCCTGCTCGCCGGGGCGGCGGCGCCGGCCCGTGCCGCGGACTTCACGGCGGTGGACGAGGCGGTCCGCGACGCGATCGCCTCGGGCGAGGTCCCCGGGGCGGTGGTGCTGGTGGGGCGGGACGACGAGATCCTCCTGCATCGCGCCTGGGGCCACCGCGCCCTCGTTCCCCGCGCGGTGGCCATGACCACCGACACCATCTTCGACCTCGCCTCCCTCACCAAGCCGCTCGGCACCACGCTGGCCGTCATGAGCCTGGCCGAGCGCGGGCGCCTGCGGCTCGACGTGCCGCTGGGCCGCTACCTGCGCGAGTTCCGCAGGCCGGTCTTCGACCAGGTGACGATCCGCCGCGTGCTGACCCACAGCGCCGGCTTCGGGGCCATGCCCCCCAACGGCGCCGTGGCCCTGGGCTTCCCGCGCGCGGCCCGCGCCATCGCCGCCCGGGGCCTGGACTACCCGCCCGGCACGGGCTTCGAGTACAGCGACACCGGCTTCATCCTGCTGGGTGAGGTGGTGCGGCGGGTGAGCGGCGAGCGGCTCGACCGCTACCTGGAGCGCGTGGTCTTCCGGCCGCTCGGCCTGCGCGACACCACGTTCCATCCCACCGGCGCCCAGCGCGAGCGGGTGGCACCCACCGAGTGGCAGAACGGCGTCATGCTCCGGGGCGTGGTCCACGACCCGCGCGCCCGACTCCTGGGGGGCGTGGCCGGCCACGCGGGCATGTTCTCCACGGCCGCCGACCTGGCCCGGATCTGCCGGATGCTCCTGAACGGCGGCGAGCTGGATGGCCGCCGGGTCCTGCAGGAGGCCACCGTGCGGGCCATGTGGGCCCGCACCCCCGAGGAGGACGGCATCCGCGCGCTCGGCTGGGACATGTCGTCGGGGTTCGCGCGCGTGCTGGCGCCCTTCTTCCCCGCGGGCTCGGTCGGGCACACGGGCTTCACCGGCACGGCGGTGTGGATCGACCCGGCGAGCCGGACGTACCTGATCCTGCTGACCAACCGCGTGCACCCGAGCGGCGGCGGCGCCGCCCGCATCCGCGAGCTCAGGATGCGGGTGGCCGCGGCGGTGGGCGCCGAGCTGTTCCGGCCGGCCCCGCCCGCGGTGGTG
>JBBIOF010000399.1:0-3323 GCA_037443505.1 Candidatus Rokuibacteriota bacterium | reverse complement strand
CGCGGGGGCACCGCCGCCAGCGCCTCCCCCAGCGTCACGGGCGTCACGCCAGCCCCGCGCAGCGCCCGCGCCACCTGCTCGAGCCACGCCGGCCCCTCGAACCACCAGTGGCCGAACAGCTCCGCGTCGTACGGCGAGACCACCACGGCGGGACCGTCCTCGCCGGCGGCGGCGGCCGTCTCCCGGATGAGCTGGGCGAAGTGGCGGGCGTGCGCCCGCACCGCCTGGGCGGCCACGTCGGGCTCGTAGGGCTGCTTGGTGCCCAGGTCGCGGGAGGCGTCGGTGATGCGCCAGAGGCGCAGGCCGCCCGGGAAGTGCTTCTTGTGGAACTCCAGGTAGGCGAAGTCGCCCGGGTAGCCGTGCTCGCGGCTCCACACCTGGACCGTGGTGCGCGGGTCGCGGAAGAAGGCCACCGCGTCCCCGCCGCCCCCGCGCGAGGCCACCCGCCAGGGCGCGTAGGGGGTCCGGCGCTGGGTCCTGGGCGGCTCGGCCGGTGCGTTGCCGAGGTCGCCGCGGATCGGGAAGTAGTCCCGGTACAGGAAGATGGGGGCCGAGGCGGCGATCAGGTGCGAGTCCGCCACGAAGTACTCGAGGCCGTGGGCCGCCAGCATCTCCTCGATGCCCGGGCGGACGCGCCGGTCCCGGCCCCGCTCGCGCCCGATGGGGGGCGTCCACTCGTAGCGCGGGCGGTAGGCGCACTCGGGCAGCCAGATGCCGCGCGGCGCGCGGCCGAAGTGCCGGCGGTGGGTCTCCACCGCCACGCGCAGCTGGAGGTGGATCGACTCGTCGCGCGACAGCAGGGGAAGGTAGCCGTGAGTGGCGGCGCAGGTGATGATCTCCACGTGACCCTGGCGCTCCAGCTCGGCGAAGGTTCCGGGGATGTCGCCGCCGACCCGGCGGTGCAGCTCCCACATCCGCTCGTAGAACTCCTCCCAGAAGTGAGTGAGCTTCACCAGGTCCTGCCGGCCCTCCCGCCCGAAGTGCTCCCGGCTGTCGGTGCAGGCCCGGCGGACGTTCTCGTAGTAGAAGGATAGCTCCCGCTGGAACTCGGGCGACGCCAGCTGCTCGGTCAGGATCGGGGACAGGTTGATCGTCCACCGGGGCGACAGCCCGTCGGCCACCAGGTGATGCGCGGCCTCCAGGAGCGGCAGGTAGCACTCGAAGGCGGCCTCGCAGAGCCAGTCGCTGCCGTGCGGCCAGCGGCCGTGATTGACCACCATCGGAAGATGTGTGTGTAAGACCAGGGAGAACGGGTAGCTCATCGGCGCGCACCCTTTCAGCAAGATCGGGGCCAGGAGTGCCTTCATTGGACAGTAGGACGGGATTCGGTGCAAGCCTTCATGATGGCGCGGCGACGTTCCGGGTGTGGGCGCCGCGCTGCCGCTCGGTGGAGGTCGTGGTGGAGGGCCGCCCGCCCCAGGCCATGACGGCCTCCGAGGACGGCGTCTTCGAGCTGACCCTCGGCCCCCTCGCCCCGGGCACCCGGTACCAGTACCGGTTGGACCGCGAGCGGTACCGGCCGGACCCCGCCTCCCGGTGGCAGCCCGAGGGGGTGCATGGGCCCTCGGTCCTGGTGGACGAGACGGAATTCCCCTGGACCGACGGAGCGTTCCGGGGTCACGCCCTGTCCGACCTGGTGATCTACGAGCTGCACGTGGGGACCTTCACCCAGGCCGGGACGTTCGAGGCCGTCATCCCCCACCTCGAGGCGCTCCGGGACCTGGGGGTGACGGCCGTGGAGCTGATGCCGGTCGCCGAGTTCCCCGGCTCGCGGAACTGGGGATACGACGGGGTGCACCTCTACGCCCCGCAGTCGACCTACGGGGGCCCCCGGGGGCTCCGGCGCCTGGTGGACGCCTGCCACGCACGTGGGCTCAGCGTCATCCTGGACGTCGTCTACAACCACCTGGGCCCGGAGGGCAACTACCTGGCCGAGTTCGGCCCGTACTTCACCGACCGCTACAAGACGCCCTGGGGCCCCGCCATCAACTTCGACGGCCCCGACGCCGCGGGCGTCCGCCGACACGTCGTGGACAACGCGCGCCACTGGGTGCGGCGGTTCCACGTGGACGGCCTGCGTCTGGACGCCGTCCACGCCATCCACGACTCGAGCGCGGTGCACATCCTGACCGAGCTCGCCGCGGCGGTCCGGGAGGAGGCCCAGGCCCTCGGGCGGCCGGTGCACGTCATCGCCGAGTCCCACGACAACGACCGGCGCCTGGTGCTGCCGCCCTCCGAGGGCGGCCTCGGGCTGGACGCCGTCTGGTCGGACGACTTCCACCACGCGCTCCACGCGCGGCTCACCGGCGAGCGCGAGGGGTACTACGTGGACTTCTCGGACCCCGCCTACCTGCCCCGCGCCATCGCGGAGGGATTCGCCTTCCAGGGCCAGCGCGCGGAGTACTTCGCCCGGGAGCGCGGGACGCCCAGCGCCGACCTGCCGGCCGAGCGATTCGTCATCTCGATCCAGAACCACGACCAGGTGGGCAACCGCGCGCAGGGGGAGCGGCTGGGCGCCCTGGTGCCCTTCGAGGCGGTCAAGCTGGCCGCGGGCCTGATGTTCGTCGCGCCCGCGGTGCCGCTGCTCTTCATGGGCGAGGAGTACGGGGAGACGGCGCCGTTCCTCTTCTTCACGTCCTTCCTGGACCCGGCCCTGGCGGAGGCGGTGCGGCGGGGCCGGACGGCCGAGTTCGCCCGGTTCGCCTGGAAGCGGGCCATCCCCGACCCGAACGCGCCCAGCACGTTCGTCGCCTCGCGGCTCAACCACTCGCTGGCCAACGCGCCCCGGCACCGGGAGCTGCGCGAGTACTACCGGCAGTGGCTCAGGCTCCGGCGCAGTCACCCGGCCCTGGGGGCCAGGCACAAGCAGGCGACCGAGGCCGCGCTGGACGCCGATGGGGCGGTGCTCGTCGTCACCCGTCGCGCCCCCGGCGGCGAGGCGGTGCGCCTGGTGGCGAACCTCGGCGGCCGGCGGCAGTCCTGGGCCGACGAGGTGCAGGGGTACCGGCTCCTCCTGGACAGCGCCGACCCCCGCTTCGGCGGGCCACCGCGCGCCGTGCCGCTCGAGCCCTACCAGGTGTTGCTGTATGAACTGACGCGGTGATAGCTTCCTGGGCCGTGACCGCCGCCCACCGCCTCGACGCGATCGACCACCTCCTGGCGCTCGACCTCGGCGGGCGGGGGATCGCCCGCTTCTTCGTTCCGGGCGCCGCCCTGGCGGCGGCCCGGACGCTCCGCGGCGCGCGCCGCGTCCTCATCCTGACCGGCTTCTGCGTCCCGCCCGGACTGCCGGAGACCGACGGGCCGCCCGGGGCCGCGGCACT
>JBBIOF010000398.1:0-3341 GCA_037443505.1 Candidatus Rokuibacteriota bacterium | reverse complement strand
GCTGCTGGAGGCCATCGAGGGCCGCCGCGCCCAGCCGCGCACGCGGCCGCCGTTCCCCGTCGAGTCGGGCCTCTGGGGCCGGCCCACCGTGGTGAACAACGTGGAGACGCTGGCCGCCGTGCCCGCGATCCTGCACGGCGGCGCCGCGTGGTTCGCGGGACTCGGCTCCGAGAAGTCGCCGGGCACGAAGCTCTTCGGGCTGTCCGGGCCGCTGGCGCGCCCGGGCGTGGTGGAGATGGGCGGCCAGGTCACGCTGCGCCGGCTGGTGCACGAGGGGGGCGGGGGCCTGCGCTCCGGCGGCACGGTGCTGGGGGCCGTGGTGGGCGGGCCCTCGGGCAGCCTGGTGCCCGCGGCGCTGTTCGACGTGCCGGTGGAGCCGCGCGGGCAGGTGTCCCCGGGGACCGGCGGCGTGATCGCCGTGCCCGAGGGCGCCTCCGTGGCGGACGTCGTGAGGACACTGCTGGCCTTCAACGCCGCGGAGTCGTACGGCAAGTGCACCCCGTGCCGCGAGGGGCTGCCGCGGCTCCTCGCCCTGCTGGACGAGCTCGGCCGCTCGCCCGAGGCCGAATCCCGGGCGCGGGAGCTGGCCGGGACCGTCCACCTCGCCTCCCTCTGCGGGCTCGGGCAGGCCGCGCCGCTGGCGCTCCTGCGGGCGCTCGAGGACTTTCGCGGGGCGCTCGGGAGGCCGGCGTGAGCGAGCGGGCGGCGCTCTCGGCCATCGGGGTCGTCTCGGTCGCGGTGATCGCCGCCGTGGGCGTGCTGCTCCTGGGCGGCCGGGAGGGCGGCGAGGCGGCCGGCGTCGCGGCGCTCCCCGCCGTCAACGCGTTCCTCAACGCCACCAGCGCGGTGCTCCTCGTCACGGGCTTCGCGTTCATCCGGCGCCGCCAGGTGGTGGCGCACCTGACCTGCATGCTGGGCGCCTTCGGCGTCTCGACGCTCTTCCTGATCTCCTACGTGGTCTACCACTACCACGCGGGCTCCCGGCCCTTCGCCGGCCAGGGGATCGTCCGCCCCGTCTACTTCGTCCTCCTGCTCACCCACATCCTGCTGGCCGCCGTCATCGTCCCCCTGGCGCTCACCACCATCTGGCGCGCCTGGCGGGGGGACTTCGCGCGCCACCGGCGCCTCGCCCGCTGGACCCTTCCCGTCTGGCTCTACGTCTCCGTCACCGGCGTCGTCATCTACTGGATGCTGTACCACCTGTGACCCGGCGCACGACCCGGGTCCTCCGGGTACTGGTCCTGGACCTCCACGGCGAGCGCGCCTCCCTGGAGGGCCGGCGGCCACGACCGGACGGTGAGGACGCCGCCCACGGCGAGGCGAGGCGCCGCAGGACCTCCACCGTGCGCGCCGGCTCGGGCCGGCGCGTGTAGTCGGGATCGGCGTCGGCGGACCGGACGATGCCCTCGCGGTCCACGACGAAGCGGGCGGGGATGGGCAGCCGCCACGTGCCGTCGCCGTTGCCTCGTGAAGACCAGGCCGTACGCCTCGGCCACGCGGTTGCCGGAGTCGTGCAGAGCCTCCGTGCTCCGCTCCATGACGGCGAGGGCGTCCGGCGGGACGCGGGTGCGGGCGGCGGCCCTGATGGCGTCGACGCGTTCGGCGAGCGTCACGTTGGTCTCCTCTCGTGCCCGGTCGGGCTGGCCCTGGGATGACGTCGGCGGCGCGGGGGATTCGGCGGCGATCCACGCGCTGCGGCGGTCGCGCCGGGGTTATGATGAACCCCGTCCCATCACGAGTTCGAGGTCGCCGAGGATGCGCGAGCGCGAGTGGATCCTGCTGAATCCCGGGCCCGCCAACACCACGCCCACGGTGCGCGCGGCCCTGGTGATGCCCGACCTCTGTCACCGGGAGCCGGAGTTCTTCCAGATGATGCGGCGCTGCCGGGAGCGGCTGGTGCGGCTGGCCGGAGGGGACGACGGGTGGGCCGCCGTGCTCTTCACCGGCTCGGGGACGGCGGCCGTGGAGGCGGCGGTGTGCTCGGCGGTGCCGGCCGACCGCGCGCTGCTGATCGTGGACAACGGCGTGTACGGCGACCGGATGGTCCGGATGGCCCGCGCGCACGGCCTGCGCCACTCGGTGCTGCGGTACGACAAGGTCACGCCCGCGGATCCGGCGGACGTGGAGCGCGCCCTCCACGACGATCCCTCGATCAGCCACGTGGCCCTGGTCCACCACGAGACGACCACGGGGCTCCTCAACCCGGTGGAGGAGGTGGCGCGGGTGGCGGCCCGCCGGGGCCGGCGCGCCCTGGTGGACGCCATGAGCTCGCTCTTCGGCGAGCCGCTGGACCTGCGCGTGGACGGCCTGGACTTCGTGGTGGCCAGCGCCAACAAGTGCCTGGGCGGCATTCCGGGCGTCTCCTTCGTCCTGGCCCGGCGGCCGGCCCTGGAGGCGCTCCGCGGCCGCGAGCCCCGCAGCGTGTACCTCGACCTCCTGAACCACTACGCGCAGCAGGAGGCGGACAACACGCCCTTCACCCCGGCCGTCCAGGTGCTGCACGCCATGGAGCAGGCCATCGAGGAGCTGGAGCGGGAGGGGGTGGCGCGGCGGATCGCGCGGTACGCCGAGAACGCGCGCGTGCTCCGCGAGGGCATGGCGCGGCTCGGGTTCGAGGTGCTGGTGCCCGAGCGCGCCCGGTCGAGCATCCTCACCACCTTCCGCCTGCCCGCGGGGGTGACCTACGACGCGCTCCACGACGCCATGAAGCGGCGCGGGTACATCATCTACGCGGGCCAGGGCGACATCCGGACGTACGCCTTCCGCGTGTCCAACATGGGGACGCTCACGCCCCAGGACATGAAGGGCGTGGTGGACGCCTTCGCCGCGAGCCTCGAGGATCTCCGCCGCTAGACCCGCCCGGGCGCCGGGCGGGGGCGACGCCGGAGGGCGGCGGCCGTCAGGAGGGCGCCGGCCAGGGCCAGGGGCACCCCGAGGGCCAGGCGCTGGCGCTCCCGGGCCCGCTGCTTGAGCGTCGCGAGCACCAGGCGGTCGCCGGTCATGATCTCGTCGCGGCTCACGGTGAACTGCCGGAGCCGCTCCCGCTGCTCCTCGGGCAGCGTCCTGAGCCCCCACTGCACGTCGGCCTGGAGCGCCCGCAGGCGCGCGAGCTCGGCGCGGGAGCGGGCGATGGCCTCCCGGCTGTCGGCGGCCACCTGGCGCTCGTAGGGGGTGAGGAACGCCGCCTGGACGGCGGGCGCCAGGTGCTCCAGCCCGTCCAGCCACCAGTGGTCGGCGCGGGGGAAGGCGGCCAGGGCCGCGCCGGCCAGGGCGATCACGATCCCGGTGGCCGCCAGCAGCGTGCCCACCGCCCGGGCACCTTCGCGGCGGATGCCGCGCGC
>JBBIOF010000397.1:0-3341 GCA_037443505.1 Candidatus Rokuibacteriota bacterium | reverse complement strand
TTCCCGGCCGCCGGGCTCGGCACCAGGTTCCTGCCCGCCACGAAGGCCCAGCCCAAGGAGATGCTGCCCCTGGTCGACAAGCCCACCATCCAGTACGTGGTGGAGGAGGCGGTCGCCTCCGGGCTCTCGGAGATCATCATCGTCACCGGCCGCAACAAGCGCGCCATCGAGGACCACTTCGACGCCGCCTTCGAGCTGGAGTACTACCTGAACGACCGGGGCAAGGTGGAGGAGCTGGCCCAGATCAAGACCATCTCCGAGCTCGCCTCGGTCTGCTACGTCCGCCAGAAGGAGCCGCTGGGGCTGGGCCACGCCATCCTCTGCGCGCGCCCGCTGGTCGGTGACGAGCCGTTCGCGGTGTTCCTCGGCGACGACATCATCGGCGGGGCGCCCCGGCCGTGCATGCGCCAGCTCCTCGACGTGTTCGAGCGGCACCAGGGGCCGGTGATCGCCGTGGAGCGCGTGCCGCGCGAGCGGATCCACCAGTACGGCGTCATCGCCGGCGTGCCGGTGGACGGCGCCGCCGGCGGGCGGGTCTTCCAGATCCGGGACCTGGTGGAGAAGCCGCGGCCCGAGGAGGCGCCCTCGGAGCTGGCCATCATCGGCCGGTACGTGCTGACGCCGGACCTGTTCGACATCCTGGCCGAGACGGTGCCCGACCGGCGCGGCGAGATCCAGCTCACGGACGGCCTCCGGCGGCTCCGGGAGCGGCGGCCCATGTACGCCCTGGAGTTCGAGGGCAAGCGCTACGACACGGGGGACAAGCTGGGGTTCCTCAAGGCCACGGTGGAGTTCGCCCTGGCGCGGCCCGACCTGTCCGACGAGTTCCGCGCCTACCTCAGGTCGCTGGTCCTCTGAGTGGCCGCCGCGGGCCCGGCCGGAACCCGGCCCCCGCGTTGACTTGCCGCGGGCCATCTGCCAGAATCTCCTGCACCTTTCACGTCGAGACCCTGATCCATGACGATCCCGAAGCGCCCGTTCCACACCGCGTCCGACGCCGAGATCAAGCGCGGCGAGATCACCGACGTCTACTTCGCCCGCACCGTGCAGATCCTGACCCACCGCAACGACGACAAGCGCGTCAAGGCCGAGGTGTACCTCAAGAGCCTGCCCGAGGAGTGGCAGTGGGGGATCCTCGCCGGCGTCCAGGAAGTCGCCGCACTGCTCGAGGGGCTGCCCGTGGACGTGCGGTGCATGGACGAGGGCACCGTCTTCGAGCCCTACCAGCCGGTGCTCACCGTGGAAGGCCGGTACGTGGAGTGGGCGCAGTACGAGACGGCGATGCTCGGGCTCCTGTGCCAGGCGTCGGGCATCGCCACCAAGGCCGCGCGGTGCAAGAAGGCGGCGGGCGACCGCCAGGTCATCTCCTTCGGCGCGCGCCGCATGCACCCCGCGCTGGCGCCCATGATCGAGCGCAACGCGTTCATCGGCGGGTGCGACGGCGTGGCGGTGACCAAGTCGGCCGAGCTGATCGAGGCCGACCCCATGGGCACCATCCCGCACTCGCTGGTGCTCATGGTGGGGGACACCGTGGAGGCGCTCAAGGCCTTCCACGAGGTGATCGATCCCAAGGTGCGGCGCGTGGCGCTCATCGACACCCTGCAGGACGAGAAGTTCGAGGCCATCCGGGTGGCCGAGGCGCTCGGCCGGGACCTCTACGCGGTGCGCCTGGACACGCCCTCCTCGCGGCGGGGCGACTTCTACCGCATCATCCAGGAGGTCCGCTGGGAGCTCGACCTCCGGGGCTTCCAGCACGTGAAGATCATCGCCTCCGGCGGCATCGACGAGTACGAGATCCTGCGCCTCAACCCGGTGGCGGACGCCTACGGGGTGGGGACCTCCATCGCCAACGCCCCGGTGCTGAACTTCGCGCTGGACATCATGGAGATCGAGGGGCAGCCCTTCGCCAAGCGCGGCAAGCTGTCGGGCGCCAAGGACGTGCTCCGCTGCCGCACCTGCCGGGCGACGGTGGTGGTGCCGGCCGGCCGCCCGGCGGCGCCGTGCTCCTGCGGCGGTGAGCGGGAGCCGCTCCTGAGACCCCTGGTGAGCGGCGGGCGCATCGTGCGCGACCTGCCGCCGCCCCGGACCATCCGGGAGTTCGTCCTGGATCAGCTGGCCTCGCTGCCCCTGGACACGCTCCGCCGCGAGGGGGCCCGGCGGGACTTCTAGCCGGCGATGACGATCCTCGACGAGATCGTGCGCGACAAGCGCGCGGAGCTGGCCCGGCGCCGCGCCGCCACGCCCCGCTCCGCGCTCGAGGGGCGCTGCCGCGCCCTGCCGGCGGCGCGGGACCTCGAGGCCGCGCTCCGGCCCCTGCCCGGCGGGGTGCGGCTCATCGCGGAGGTCAAGAAGGCCTCGCCGTCCCGCGGGCTCCTGGCGCCCGGGCTCGACCCCGTGGACCTCGCCGTGACCTACGCCCGCCACGGCGCCGACGCCATCTCGGTGCTGACCGACGAGAAGTACTTCCAGGGCAGCCTCGACCTCCTGGGCGCCATCCGGGCGGCCGTGGGCGTGCCGCTCCTGCGCAAGGACTTCACGCTGGACGAGTACCAGCTCTGGGAAGCCCGGGCGGCCGGGGCCGACGCGGTGCTGCTCATCGTCGCCATCCTGGAGCCCGCCCAGCTCCGCGACCTCCTGGCGGCCGCCCGCGGGCTGGGCCTCGGGGCCCTGGTGGAGGCCCACACCGCGGCGGAGGTGGAGGCCGCGCTCGCCGCCGGCGCGCGCGTCCTCGGCATCAACAACCGCGACCTCCACACCTTCGAGACCCGCGTGGAGACCACGCTCGAGCTGCTGCCGCTGGTCCCGCCCGGCCCCCTCGTGGTGAGCGAGAGCGGCTTCTTCACCGCGGACCAGGTCCGCCGGGTGGTGGCCGCGGGCGCCCACGCGGTGCTGGTGGGCGAGGGGCTGGTCCGGGCGCCGGACGTCGGGGCCCGGGTGAGGGAGCTGAAGCTCGCGTGATCCGGGTCAAGGTCTGCGGCATCACCAACCCGGACGACGCGCTCGCCTGCGCGGAGGCCGGAGCCGATGCGATCGGGCTCATCTTCGTGGAGGGCACGCCGCGCTTCGTCACTCCGGAGGCGGCGGCGGCGATCGTGCGGGCGCTGCCCCCCTTCGTGACCCCGGTCGGCGTGTTCTGGGACCACCCGGCGGGCCACGTCAAGGCCGTGGCCGAGGCGTGCGGGCTCCGGGCCCTCCAGTTCCACGGCGACGAGCGTCCCGAGGACCTGGAGGGCTACGCGCTGCCGGTGATCAAGACGCTGAAGCTGCCGCCGGCGACGGCGGGCGACGCGGCGGCCGCCGCCGGCGATGCCCTCCGCCGCCTGCGCGACGGCGTGCCCCGC
>JBBIOF010000396.1:0-3358 GCA_037443505.1 Candidatus Rokuibacteriota bacterium | reverse complement strand
CAAGCACTGCGGGCGCTGCCATGCGCCCGGCGGCGGGCCGGGCGGCGGCCCGCCCCTGGAGCAGGTGCGCCGCCGCCAGGGCGAGGTGGAGCTGGCCGGGCGGCTGTGGAACCACGTGCCCGGGATGTTCGCGCACCTCGCCCGCGAGGGCGTCGAGTGGCCGCGCATCACCGCCGCCGAGATGGCCGACCTCATGGCCTACCTCCAGGCGGTGCCCGACCTGGACCCGACGCCCGACCCGTACCGGGGACAGGTGACGCTCCTCCGCAAGGGCTGCCTCAAGTGCCACAGCCTCCGACGGGAGGGCGGCCGCGTGGAGCCGGACCTGGCGGACCGGCGTGCGGACTACGAATCGCCCGCCGCCTGGGCCGCCACGATGTGGACGCACACGCCCCGGATGGCCGCCATGGCGGCGGGCCGGGGCATCTCCTACCCGCGCTTCTCCGGCGACGAGATGGTGCACCTGCTGGGGTTCCTGCGCATGGCGGCGGGAGAGAGGAGGTAGACGGGTGAAGGTCCCGGAACAGATCGGCCGCCTGGCCCTGGTGGTGGGCATCCTGGTGGGCGGCGTGCTGGCCGCGCGGTTCGTGGTGATCCCGCGCCGGCTGGTGGACGCCCGCATCCCGCAGGCCGCGGCGGTCCAGCGCGAGGCGGTCCGGCCCGTGAAGCTGGCCGGCTCCGCCGCCTGCAAGGACTGCCACGAGGACGTCGTCGCGAAGAAGCAGAAGGGCTACCACAAGGGGCTCGCCTGCGAGGGGTGCCACGGCCCGGCGGCGAAGCACGCGGAGGATCCGGGGGAGACGAAGCCCTCGGCCCCGCGCGACCGCAAGTTCTGTCCCGTCTGCCACAGCTACGATGCCTCCCGGCCCACGGGCTTCCCGCAGATCAAC
Organism: Candidatus Rokuibacteriota bacterium; assembly: GCA_037443505.1. Classification (GTDB taxonomy): domain Bacteria; phylum Methylomirabilota; class Methylomirabilia; order Rokubacteriales; family CSP1-6; genus JBBIOF01. The sequence goes on along the minus strand of JBBIOF010000396.1, from coordinate 2,468 downwards.
CCCACGGCGCACAACCCCCTCAAGCCGTGCATCGCCTGCCACGACGCCCACGACCCGGTGCCGCCCGTCGTGCCGCGCGCGTGCGCGGCCTGCCACGCGCAGATCGAGCGGACCAAGGCGGTGTCGAGCCACGCGCTGCTGGACTGCACGACGTGCCACCGCACGCCGGAGCGCCACCGGACGGCCCCGCGCAGCGTGCGGCCCGGCAAGCCGGAATCGCGCGAGTTCTGCGGCCAGTGCCACGGCAAGGACGCGCCGCGCAAGGACACCCCGAAGGTGGACATGAGCACCCACGGGGGGTCGTTCCTCTGCTGGCAGTGCCACTACCCGCATCTTCCGGGGGGACGGGCGTGAACAAGCGAGAGTTCCTGAAGGGGCTGGTCCTCTTCGTCTCCGCCGAGGGGCTGCTGGGCGCGGCCGGGCGGACGGAGGGAGAAGGCAGGGCCGCCGCGCCGCAGGCGGGCGCGGTCCCCGCGGGCCGGGGTGGACCCGAGGCCGCCGCCGGCGCCAGGGGCTACGACCCCGACGGTCACTACTACGGTATGGGCATCGAGGTGGACCGCTGCATCGGCTGCAGCCGGTGCGTGGAGGCCTGCAAGGTCGAGAACGACGTGCCCCGGGAGCCCTTCTTCTTCCGGACCTGGATCGAGCGGTACGTGATCCGCAAGGACGGCGAGGTGGAGGTGGAGAGCATCAACGTGCCCGACGGGCGGACGCGCGAGGCGCCGCAGGACGACCCCGACGTCCTCCGCACGTTCTTCGTGCCCAAGCTCTGCAACCACTGCGCGAACCCGCCGTGCGTGCAGGTCTGCCCGGTGGGGGCCACCTTCTCCACGGCCGACGGCGTGGTGCTGGTGGACCGCGAGCGCTGCGTGGGCTGCCGGTACTGCATCCAGGCCTGCCCGTACGGCGCCCGGTACCTCGACCCGCGCACCCGGACCGCCGAGAAGTGCACCTTCTGCTACCACCGCGTGGTCCGGGGCCTCGAGCCGGCCTGCGTCGAGGTCTGCCCCACCCAGGCGCGGATCTTCGGCGACCTCCGGAGCCGGGCCAGCCGCCTGGTCCGCTTCGAGCGCATGAACAAGATCCACGTGCTGAAGCCGGCCCTGAACACGGAGCCGAAGGTCTACTACGCCGGCCTGGACGGAGAGGTGCGATGACGGCCGAGATGCAGCGGACCCTGACCGAGCTGCTCGAGCAAGTCACGGGCTACATCTACCCCAACGAGATCGAGATCCACTGGTCCATCCTGATCGTGGTGTATCCCTACGTCACGGGGCTGGTGGCCGGCGCCTTCATCCTGGCGTCGCTGGTGAAGATCTTCAACGTGAAGGAGGTGCAGCCCACCTACCGGCTGTCGCTGCTGACGGCCCTGGCGTTCCTGCTGGTGGCGCCGCTGCCGCTGCTGCTGCACCTGGGTCGGCCCGAGCGCTTCTACGAGATCCTGCTGACGCCCAATCCCACGTCGGCCATGGCCATGTTCGGCTTCGTCTACGCCTGGTACCTGATGGGCGTCCTCCTCCTGGAGATCTGGTTCGAGTACCGCCGGGACCTGATCCTCCTTGGCCGCGAGACCGCCGGGCCCCTCCGCTGGGTGTACCGCGCCCTGTCGCTGTTCTCCCGGGACACCAGCCCGGAGGCGGTGGCCTTCGACCGCAGGGCCATCAAGACCATCACTGTCATCGGCATCCCGTCGGCGTTCCTCCTGCACGGCTACGTGGGCTTCATCTTCGGGTCGGTCAAGGCCAACCCGTGGTGGAACAGCGTGCTGATGCCCATCGTGTTCCTCATGTCGGCCATCGTGTCCGGCATCGCCCTGGTGGTGTTCCTCTACATGGTGCTCTCCGGGCTGCGGAAGCGGCCCATCGACATGGCGTGCCTGGACACCATCACCGCGTACCTGTTCTACGCCGTCATCGTGGACTTCTCTTTGGAGGGGCTGGACTTCATCCACCGGCTCTACCAGAGCGAGGAGTCGGTGAAGATCCTGGCCAAGCTCATCGCCAACAAGCTCTTCATGAGCCTGTTCGTCCTGCAGATCCTGCTGGGCATGGTCATCCCGCTGGGGATCCTGGTGGTGACCCGGCTCCTCCGGCTGAGCGACGACCTGCGCAAGCTCTTCTACTTCACCTCCGTGATCCTCATCCAGCTGGGGATCTTCAGCACCCGGTGGAACGTGGTCATCGGGGGCCAGCTCTTCTCCAAGAGCTTCCGCGGCCTGATGACCTACAAGATGGAGGTCACCGGCATCGAGGGGCTGGCGACCGCGCTGGCCCTCCTGGTGCTGCCGCTGGTGATCCTGGCGGTGATGGCGCGGCTGCTGCCGCTGGACCGGTCGGAGGAGGCGACAGCGGCCGGGAGCGGGGCGGGCAGCCCGGCCTGAGACCAGGGGGCGGGCGGCCGCCTGGCGCCGACGCTCTCGGGCGCCCGGCCGAGCCCTGGCGCCCTCCGCTCACGCGACTCCGGGG
>JBBIOF010000395.1:0-3361 GCA_037443505.1 Candidatus Rokuibacteriota bacterium | reverse complement strand
CGATGTCCACGCCCTCGCCCAGCACGGGCGCCAGCGGGTCGGCCATGCGCGCGAAGCGGGCGGGGGCCGTGCGGATGGTGAAGCGGCGGGGGTCGAGCCGCGCGGTGACCTCCTCCCAGCGGAGCGGGCAGGACACCGGCGCCCCGGGCAGCGGCCGCGCCGAGAACGGCGCCGCGATGGTCTGGCCCCGCCCGTTCTGCCCCCAGTCGATGTAGACCTTCCCCTCCCGGGCGCGGAGCGGCCGCGCCAGCGTGGAGATGTCCGGCTCGGCCTCCTGGCCCAGCGCGGCCAGCAGGCGCGCGAAGGTGCGGGCCTGCTCGTACGAGTAGCGGGCGCCCAGCGGGAGCAGGACGTGCAGGCCGGTGGCCCCCGAGGTCTTCACGTAGCTCGGCAGGCCGAGGCCGTCGAGGACGCGGCGGAGGGCGCGGGCCACGCGCACCACGTGGGTGAAGGGCGCGCCCTTGGGATCGAGGTCCAGCACCAGCCAGTCGGGCGCGTCCAGGCTCTCGACGCGCGATGCCCAGAGGTGGAGGGGGATGGTGCCCAGGTTGGCCACCCAGCGGAGCGTGTCCAGGTCGTCGATGACGATGTAGTCGATCTCGCGGCCGTCGTCGTCGGCGCGGATGCGCCGGGTCCGCACCCAGTCGGGGGCGAACTCCGGCGCGTCCTTCTGGAAGAAGGACTTGCCCCGGATGCCGTCGGGGTAGCGGGTGAGGACCACGGGGCGGTCGCGCAGGTAGGGCAGGAGGAGCGGGGCCACCGCCTCGTAGTAGGCGACCAGGTCGCCCTTCGTGTAGCCGTCCTCCGGCCAGAAGACCTTGTCGGGGTTCGAGATCGTCACGCGGCCGCCCGGGGCGGGCGCGCCCGTGTCGTCGCCGGACGCCGGAGGGCTGGCCCCCACCTCGCGGCGACACTCCTCCGGGCGCTTGTCGTCGCGGAGGCCCAGGAACGCGGGGTGGCGGATGCCGCCGTCCTCCGTCCAGTCGGTGAAGCGCACCTCCGCGACCAGCCGCGGCTCCACCCAGTGGTGGCCGCGGCCCGCGGGCGATCCGCGCGCGAAGGGCGAGGTGGGCCGGGCCAGGGGCTCGAGCCGGTCCCGGACCTGCCGGAGCGTCCGCTCGTCGAAGCCCGTGCCCACCTTCGAGACGTACACGAGCTGCCCCCCCTCGTAGAGGCCCAGGTGCAGCGCGCCGAGCCACGGCCGCGCGCCGCGCGGGTCCGTCCACCCGCCGATCACGAACTCCTGGCGCTTCTGGCACTTGACCTTCAGCCAGTCGCGCGAGCGCCCGCCCGCGTAGGGGCTCGACCGCCGCTTGGCCACGATGCCTTCCAGGCGTCGCTCGCACACCGCCTCGAAGAACTCCTCGCCCCGCTCCTCCACGTGGGCGCCGTAGCTGATGACCCCGCGGGGCGGCAGCAGCAGGGCCAGGCACTCCTTGCGGGCCTCCAGGGGGAGGTCACGGAGGTCGCGGCCGTCCAGGGCGAGGGCGTCGAAGAAGATGGCCGAGACGGGCACCAGGGCGCGCGCGCGCTCGACGTCGGCGGGGCGGGTGAGGCCCATCCGCGCCTGCAGGCGCTGGAAGGAGGGCCGCCCCTGCTCGTCGAGGGCCACCACCTCGCCGTCGAGGACGAACCGGTCGAGCGGCAGCGCCCTGAGCGCCACGGCGATCTCGGGGTAGCGGGCCGTCTGGTCCTGGCCGCTCCGGCCCGTGAGCCGCACCGTGCGCCCGTCGCGCCGCGCGAGGACGCGCACGCCGTCGTACTTGATCTCGAAGAGCCAGTCGCGCCCCGAGACGGGGCGCTCGACCAGCGTGGCCAGCATGACGGACTGGCCGGCGGGGACCTCCCCGCGCGGGGCCCCGAGGGCGTCCAGCCGGGCCCGGAGGGCCGCCACCTTGCGGGCCCCGTCCCGCATCTCCTCGATGGTGAGCCCCGACAGGACCGACTCGGGGAAGCGCTCGGTCGGCTCCTCGCCCCCTGCGTGGGCGTCGCGGCCCTTGAGCAGGAGCCAGTCCCGCCCGGAGCCGGCCGTCCGGACCAGCGTCCACCGCCCGCGCAGCTTGTGGCCGAACAGCTCGAACTCGAGCTTGCCCCGGGCCACCTGCTCGGCCGGGCTGCCCCTGGGAGCCGCCCGGTACCAGCCGCGGTCCCACACGATCATGGGGCCCGCCCCGTAGCTGCCCTCGGGGATGACGCCCTCGAAGTCGGCGTACTCCAGCGGGTGGTCCTCCGTCCGGACCGCCAGCCGCCGCTCGCCAGGGCGGGTGGACGGGCCCTTCGGCACGGCCCAGCTCGCCAGCGCCCCGTCGATCTCCAGGCGCAGGTCGTAGTGCAGGCGCCGGGCGTCGTGCTCCTGGACCACGAACAGGTGGCCGGGGGCGGCCCGCCCGGAGCCGAAGGGCTCGGGGGTCCGCCGGGGATCCCGCTTGCGACGGTATTCGTCCAGCATGGAGGCTCGCCGTGCTATCGTCTGAGATTACCCGGTAGATCCTGGTCCCAGGGAGCAATGACGATGCCTCCGCACCCGATCGGCTCCGGCACCATCTCCTTCGGGCTGGTCAGCATTCCCGTCCGGCTCTACACGGCCACCGCGTCCGCCGGCGTGAGCTTCAACCTCCTCCACGCCCGCTGCGGCTCCCGCATCCGGCAGCAGACGTTCTGCCCCACCTGCAACACCGTGGTGGAGCGCGGCGACCTGGTGAAGGGCTACGAGTTCGCCCGGGACCAGTACGTCCGGGTGACGGACCAGGAGCTCAAGGCGCTGGAGGGCGAGGCCTCCAGGGTGATCGACATCACCGAGTTCGTCCCGCTGCCCCGGGTGGACCCCATCTACTACGAGCGCACCTACTACCTGGGCCCCGACAAGGGCGGCGAGAAGGCCTACCGGCTCCTGGCCGAGGCGATGGCGCAGGCCGAGCGCGCCGCCCTCGCCAGGTTCGTGATGCGCGGCAAGGAGAGCCTGGTCCTGATCCGCGCGGCCCGGCAGGGACTCCTGCTGCACACCATGTACTTCGCCGACGAGGTGCGCGACTTCGGGGAGATCGACAGGGGCGCCGGCGTGAAGGTCCGCGAGGGCGAGCTGGACCTGGCGCGGCAGCTCATCGACGGGCTCTCCCACGACGAGTTCCGGCCGGAGCGGTACCAGGACGAGTACCGGCAGCGGGTGCTGGCCCTCATCAACCAGAAGGTGGAGGGCCGCGAGGTGACGGTGGCGGCCCCCGCGCCGCCGCGGGCCCAGGTGATCGACCTGATGGAGGCGCTCAAGGAGAGCCTGGCGCGGCGGGCGCCCGAGCCCGCCGCCGGGAAGGTGCGAAAGCCGCCGGCGCGGGTGACCCGGCGCGCGGAGGAGGCGCCCGCACGG
>JBBIOF010000394.1:0-3362 GCA_037443505.1 Candidatus Rokuibacteriota bacterium | reverse complement strand
CGGCGTGGGCGCGGCGGTCGCGGCGGCGGCGGTGCTGATCGCGGGGGGCCTGGGGGCCAGTCTGGCGATCTCCCGCCCGCTGGCCGTGGTGGCGCTGGCCTACGCGGCGCTCCTGGGCGCGTACTCCGCGTGGCTCAAGAACCTGGTCATCGTGGACGTGCTGGTGGTGGCCAGCGGGTTCGTGCTGCGGGCGGTGGCCGGCGCCGTGGCCATCGACGTGGAGATCTCCGGCTGGCTCCTGATCTGCACCATCCTGATCGCCCTGTTCCTGGCCCTGGGCAAGCGGCGGCACGAGTCGCTGGCCCTCGCCGCCGAGGCCCCGGACCACCGGCCCATCCTGGCCGAGTACAGCGCCGGCCTGCTGGACCAGATGATCGCGGTGGTCACGGCCTCCACCGTGACGGCCTACGCGCTCTACACCATGTCGCCGGAGACGGTGGCGAAGTTCGACACCCACCTCCTGCCGGCCACGCTCCCCTTCGTCCTCTACGGCATCTTCCGGTACCTCTACCTCCTGTACCGGCGGCAGCTGGGGGGCAATCCCTCGGAGCTGTTCCTGAACGACCGCCCGCTGCTGCTGAACACGCTGCTCTGGATCCTGGCCGTGCTGGCCATCATCTACGGCCCCCGGCTCGGGTAGAATGGGGCCGCCCCATGAGGAGCCAGGTCGCCGTCCTCCGCACCCGCCCCGAGACGGTCGTCGAGGACTACGGGCGGCTCATGCGCCTGGCCAAGTACGACCAGGTGCTGGGCCGCGACCAGGACCTGGTCGTCAAGCTGAACCTCTCCTGGACGCGGTACTTCCCCGCCTGCTCCAGCCAGCCCTGGCAGCTCGACGGCGTGCTCACGACGCTCCTGGAGGACGGCTACGACCGGGCGCGGATCTTCCCCGTGGAGAACAGGACCGTGGTCACCGACCCGGTGAAGGGCTGCCGGAACAACCGCTGGCTCCCGGTGCTGGAGCGCCACGGCCTGCCGTTCATCCCGCTCCCCGGGGTGGAGTGGACCGTCCACCGGTTCCGCACGCCGCTGCTGAGGCTCGACCGGATCTTCCCCGAGGGGATCGAGATCCCGAAGATGCTGGTGGGCAGGAACGTCCTGCACCTGCCCACGGTGAAGACGCACGGGCACAGCGTCACCACGGGCGCCATCAAGAACGCGTTCGGCGGCCTGCTCAAGGAGGTCCGCCACTACGCCCACGAGTTCATCCACGAGGTCCTGGTGGACCTGGTGCTCATGCAGCGGGAGCTCCACCCGGCGGTCTTCGCCGTCATGGACGGCACCGTCATGGGCGACGGGGCCGGGCCGCGGACCATGGTGCCCCGCGAGGGCAACCTGATCCTGGCCTCGGCCGACCAGGTGGCCATCGACGCCCTGGCCGCCCGGATCATGGGGTTCGACCCGCTCGCCATCCCCTACCTGCGCATGTGCCACGAGCGGGGGCTGGGCGTGGCGGACCCGCGCGAGATCGAGGTGGTGGGCGACGCCGACGCCGCCGGGATCGACATGGGCTTCCGCACCCGCCGGAGCCTGGTGATCTGGGGCGACCAGCTCATCCGCCGGGGGCCGCTGCGGCCGCTCAAGCGGCTGCTCCTGCACTCGCCGCTGGTGGTCTGGGCACCGTTCGCCTCCAACGTCTACCACGACCTGCTCTGGTACCCGACGGTGGGGCGGGCGCGCATCCGCGCCTTCGCGGCCACGCCCTGGGGGCGCCTCTTCCGCTCGTACTGACCCGGGTCCGGGCGCGCCCGGACACCCCGCGGACCTCCGGGCGCCCCTCGGTCACGCGACACGCTCGCGGGCGCTGAGCCGCGCCGGCGCGGGGTACAATGGCTTGCTGTGAACCCGCCAGCGCCCTCGTCCGTTCGCGTCCGCTTCGCGCCCAGCCCCACCGGCCACCTGCACGTGGGCGGGGCGCGCACCGCGCTGTTCAACTGGCTGTTCGCCCGCCACCACGGGGGGGTGTTCATCCTCCGCATCGAGGACACCGACCGGTCGCGGTCCACCGAGGAGAACATCGCGTCCATCGTGGACGCGCTCCGGTGGCTGGAGCTCGACTGGGACGAGGGGCCGCCGGCCCCGGGGTACCGGCAGACCGAGCGGCTGGACCTCTACCGCGAGCACGCCCGGCGCCTGGTGGAGGCGGGCCGCGCCTACTACTGCGACTGCCCGCCGGAGCGGCTGGAACGCGAGCGGTCGGAGGCCCAGGCGCGCGGCGAGACCTTCCGGTACTCCGGCCGGTGCCGCGACCGGGGGCTCGGGGCCGGGGCCCTCCGCCTCCGCATGCCGGAGGACGGCGCCACCGTGGTGAACGACCTGATCCACGGGCCGGTCACCTTCGAGCACCGCCAGCTCGACGACTGGATCCTGGTGCGCACGGACGGGACGCCCACCTACAACTTCTGCGTGGTGGTGGACGACGTCACCATGCGGATCACCCACGTCATCCGCGGCAACGACCACCTGTCGAACACGCCGAAGCAGATCCTCTGCTACGAGGCCCTGGACTTCCCGGTGCCCGAGTTCGCCCACGTCTCCATGATCCTGGGGCCCGACCGGAGCCGCCTCTCCAAGCGGCACGGTGCCACCTCCATCCAGGCCTTCCGCGAGGAGGGGATCCTGCCCGAGGCGATGGTCAACTACCTCGCCCGGCTCGGCTGGTCGCACGGCGACCGGGAGATCTTCGACCGCCGGGAGCTGGTCGAGCTGTTCGACATCAAGGACGTCGCCTCGTCGGCCGCCATCTTCGACCGCGCCAAGCTCGAGTGGATGTCGCAGCAGCACCTCAAGGCCATGGAGGGCCGCCGGCTGGCGCCGCGGCTGGCGCCCTTCGTGCGGGCGGCGGGGCTCGAGCCCGGGGAGGAGGCGCGCCTGGCGCGGATCGCCGACACGCTCAAGGAGCGGGCGCGCACCCTCCGGGAGATGGTGGAGATCGGGCGCTTCTACTTCGAGCGCCCCGGCAGCTACGAGGCCGGGGCGGCCCGGAAGCTCCTCACGGCCGAGGGGGCGCGCCGGCTGGACGCGCTGATCGAGCGCCTGGGGGGTCTCGCGGACTTCACCGTCGAGGCGCTGGAGGGGGCGTACCGGGAGCTCACCGCGGCCCTCGGGCTCAAGCTGGTGGACCTGGCGCAGCTCACGCGGCTGGCCGTCACCGGGCGGACGGCCTCGCCGCCCATCTTCGACGTGCTGGCCATCCTGGGCAGGGAGGAGGCCCTCGCCCGCCTGCGCGCCGCCCGGGCCGCCGCCGGGACCGCCGCGTGAGGCTCCTGCTCGCCCGCCACGGGCAGTCGGTCTGGAACGAGGTCCGCCGCTTCCAGGGCGCCACCGACGTGCCGCTGTCCCCCGTGGGGCGCGCGCAGGCC
>JBBIOF010000393.1:0-3365 GCA_037443505.1 Candidatus Rokuibacteriota bacterium | reverse complement strand
CGGCGCCCGCGCCCGGGGCGGCCGGCGGGGGGCGGCGGGGGCGGGCGTGGCCCCCCACCCGGGGGCGCCGGCCGGGCCGGCGCGGGCCCCCCCCCCCGACGGTTCGCCCGCGAGGGCGCGCTGGTGGCGCTGAACGACGTGGGCGGGAGCGACCTCGAGGGCCTGGCGGCCGAGATCCGCGGCGGGGGCGGCAAGGCGGTGGCCCTGGCGGGCGACGTCGCCCGGCGGGCCGACGTCGAGCGGGTGGTGCAGGAGACGGTGGCGGCCTTCGGCCGCGTGGACATCCTGGTCAACAACGCGGGCATCAACCGCGACGCCATGGCCGCCCGGATGACCGAGGAGCAGTGGGACGCGGTCCTGGCCGTGAACCTGAAGGGCACGTTCCTCTGCGCGCAGGCGGTGCTGCCCGGCATGCGCGAGCGCGGCTGGGGGCGGGTGGTGAACACGTCCTCGGTGGGCGCGCTGGGCAACATCGGCCAGGCGAACTACGCCGCCTCCAAGGCGGGGGTGATCGGGCTCACCCGCACCCTGGCCCTGGAGTACGCGAAGTACGGGGTGACGGTGAACGCCGTGGCTCCCGGCCCCGTCATGACGTCGATGCTGGCGGGCGTGCCGGACGCCATCAAGGAGAAGATCGTGGCCCGGGTGCCCGCCGGCCGGATCGCGCAGCCCGAGGAGATCGCGGCCGTCCATGCCTTCCTGGCCTCGGACGACGCCGCCTTCGTGACGGGCCAGGTGCTGTTCGTCGACGGCGGCATGTCCGTGGGGGTCTGAGGGAAGAGGAGGTCCGCCATGCGAAGGGTCGCACTGGTCGGCGCCGGCGTCACGAAGTTCGGGGTCCGGAAGGCCACGCTCCGCGATCTGGTGTGGGAGGCCGGGAAGGCCTGCTTCGACTCGGTGCCCGGCCTCGCCCCCCGGGACCTGGAGGGCCTGGTGGTGGGCTCCGTCATGCCGGAGCGCACCGCCTTCCAGAGCCACGTCTCATCCATGGCGGCCGAGGCGCTGGGCGTCCGGCCCGGCCGGCTCTCGGCGCGCACCGAGCACATGTGCGCGTCGGGGACGGTGGGCATCCGCTACGCGTACGCGTTCATCGCAGCGGGCCTCGCGGACCTGGTCATGGTCCTGGGCGTGGAGAAGCTCAACCAGCCGGAGGGCGCGGAGGCCATCCTGAACATGGGGGCCGGCGTGGACCGGGAGTGGGAGGCCGCCTTCGGCCTCACCGCGCCGCCCTGCTTCGCCCTGGCCGCCCAGCGGCACATGGCGGAGTACGGCACCACCGAGGAGCAGCTCGCCCTGGTGGGCGTGAAGAACCACACCCACGCCACCCGCAACCCCAACGCCCACTTCACGAAGGGCGCCACGCTGGAGCAGGTCCTCTGCTCGCGCATGATCGCCACGCCGCTGCGCCTCTACATGTGCTCGCCCATCACGGACGGCGCGGCGGCGGTGATCCTGGCCGACGGGGAGCGGGCCCGCGCCATCACCGACCGCCCGGTGTGGATCCGCGGCACCGGGCAGGCCCTCGACGGCTTCCAGCTCACCTCGCTGCCCGAGGACTACGCCCGCTGGCCCGCCCTGGAGCGCGCCGCCCGGGACGCCTACCGGATGGCCGGCGTCACCCCGGCCGACGTGGACGTGGCCGAGGTCCACGACTGCTTCGCCATCGCGGAGCTCATCGCCTGCGAGGAGCTGGGCTTCTGCAAGAAGGGCGAGGCCGGACCCTTCGTGGCGTCCGGGCGGAGCGACTACGGCGGTGACGTCGTCGTCAACCCGCGGGGCGGGCTCATCGGCTGCGGCCACCCGCTGGGCGCCACCGGCGTGGCCCAGGCCGCCGAGGTCTTCCTCCAGCTGCGCGGCGAGGCCGGCGACCGCCAGGTGCCGGGCGCGGCGATCGGGCTCACCCACAACAACAGCGGGATGGGCGAGCACGTGGTCATGATCTACGGGCGCGACCCGGCGTGAGGCGCGGGTGATCGGCACGGTGGCGGTGCTCGGCTCGGGGCGCATCGGGCGCCAGATCGCGCTGGCGTGCGCGCTGGGCGGCTGCCGCGTGCTCCTGGCCGACCTCAAGCCGCGCCCGGCCGGGGAGCGCCGGGCCCTCTTCGCCGACGTCCGGCGCGAGCTGCGCCGGGACCTCCGCCTGATGGCCGAGGAGGAGCTGGTGAAGCCCTCGGATGAGGCCCCCGTCCTGGACCGGATCGAGGAGCGGGACGGCCTGGACGGCCTGGAGCAGTGCGGCTTCGTGCAGGAGGCGCTGCCCGAGTCGCTCCCGCTCAAGCGGGAGGTCCTGGGCCGCGTGAGCGGCCGGGCCGCCCCCGGCGCCGTCATCGCGTCGGCCAGCTCCACGATCTCGCCCCGGCACCTGGCCCCCGCCGTGGCGGGGCCCGAGCGGTTCCTGGTCGCCCACTGGCTCAACCCGGCCCACGTCATCCCGCTGGTGGAGGTGGTCCCCGGCGCGGCCACGGCTCCCGCCGTCATGGAGCGCACCCTCGCCTTCCTCGAGCGCCTGGGCAAGACGCCGGTCAGGTGCGGCGACGCCCCCGGGTTCATCGGCTCCCGCATCCAGGTGCTCCTGATGAACGAGGCGGTCCGCCTGGTGGAGGAGGGGGTGGCGGCGCCGGAGGAGGTGGACCGCGCCATCCTGGCGGGTCTCGGCTTCCGCTACTCCGCCGTCGGCGTCTTCGAGTTCATCGACTGGGGCGGCGTGGACGTCCTCGACCGCGCCAGCCGCTTCATGGCCGAGGCCCGCGGCGACGCCCGCTACGCCCCCGCCCGGCTCGTCCAGGAGAAGGTGGCGCGCGGGGAGCTGGGGCCGAAGACCGGGCGGGGCTTCTTCGACTACGCCGGCGAGCGGCGCGAGGCCTTCGAGACGGAGAAGCTGCGCGCGCTGCTCCGCCGGCTCCGGCAGCGAGCCGCGGGCGAGGCATCGCTGCCGGGACCCCCCGGGGCCGGAGCGCCCGGCCCCACGGAGCACCCATGAGCTACTTCCGCGCCATCGACCCGTTCCCGCTGGAGTCCCCCGACGACAACAAGCTCGCCGAGTTCTACGCGCGGCTCGCCGAGGGGCGGCTCGCCACCACGCGCTGCGCCGGCTGCGGGTGGACGGCCTGGCCGCCCCGGGGCTTCTGCCCCGAGTGCGGCGCCGACCGCTTCGCGTGGACGGACCTGCCCGGCGAGGGCGTGGTCCACGCCTTCACCGTCCAGGAGACCGGGCTCCCCGCCGGCTTCGACGGCCCCCGCGTCTTTGCCGTGGTCAAGGTGGACGGGCACCGCGTCTTCACCGTCCTGGTGGACGCGGACCCGGCGCGGGTGGCCGTGGGGCAGCGGGTGCGCCTGGCGCCCCTGCGCGTGGCCGACGACCCGCG
>JBBIOF010000392.1:0-3400 GCA_037443505.1 Candidatus Rokuibacteriota bacterium | reverse complement strand
GTCCGGGCGCCCCGGGGCGATGGATCAGGCGAGCAGGCTGTAGTAGGACCCCTCGGAGATCAAGCTCCAGTCGCCGACCAGCTCCTGGAAGCGGGTGTAGGAAGCGTGGACCTTCCTGGCCTGCGGGCTCTTCTCCGACTCCTGCTTGACCACCTCGTGGGCGATCTTCTTGAGCTCCTTGAGGATGGGGTCGGGCAGGCGCGTCAGCTCCACCTTGCCCTTGAACTCCTTCTTGAGCCGCTCGAGGCCCTGGGCGTTGCGGGTGAAGTACTCCATGAACTCGATGGTGTTCAGGGCCTGGGTGGTGTAGTCCAGGATGCGGCGGAAGTCCACGGGCAGCGCATCGTAGGCCTTCTTGTTGAAGACGAACTCGCCGGTCGTGCCCGGCTCGTGCCAGCCGGGATAGTAGTAATAGCGGGCGATCTGGTGGAACCCCATCTTCATGTCGTCGTGGGGCCCCACCCACTCGGCCGCGTCGATGACACCGCGCTCCAGGGCGGTGTAGATCTCGCCCGGCGGCAGCAGGACCACCGAGACGCCGAGGTTCGCGTAGACCTTGCCGCCCAGGCCCGGGATGCGCATCTTCAAGCCCTTGAAGTCGGCGATCGTGTTGATCTTTTTCCGGAACCACCCCATCATCTGCGGCCCGGTGGACGCCGACGGGCGCGGGACAAGGTTGAAGGGCGCGTAGGTCTCCTCCCACAGCTTGAGTCCGTCGCCGTAGTAGTACCAGGCGTACGTGCCCTGGGGGTTGAGCCCGAAGGGCATCGCCGTGAACCACTGCGTCGCCGGCTCCTTGCCCGGCCAGTAGTAGGCCGCGGCGTTGTACATCTCCACCGTGCCCTGGGAGCAGGCGTCGAAGACCCCGGCCGCCGGCATCAGCTCGCCCGCGGCGAACACCTGGATCTTGAAGCGCCCCCCGGACATCTCCTCCACCATCCGGGCGAACTTCTGGGCATTGCCGAGCAGGACGTCATTGGCGGGCGACCAGAACGTCGGCATACGCCACTGGACCCGCTGCTGGGCGATGACGTGGGGGACGTCCATGACCGCGGCCGCTCCGGCAGCGGCCAGCCCCGCCTTCGCGAGGAAGCCTCGTCGATCCATACCCACCTCCCGTCTGTGGTTAGGGGACGCAGATCGGCCGAGAAAGTGACGGGAGGATAGCACCGGGCTCGCCGGCGCTGCAACGCCCAGCCCGAGCGGCCGGACGGCCGGGCCGGGATCCATCAGAGCGCTCGGTACACCTCCGTCTCGAACCTCTGGAGCAGGTCGACGGCGACCCGGTCGAAGAAGGGGAAGACCTGGGAGAGGAAGACGCCGCAGACGCCCCGGGTCGGGTCGATCCAGAAGTACGTGTTGGCGAGGCCGGCCCAGGCCAGGCTGCCGGCCGAGCGGCCGGTGGGTGCCGGCTCCGTGTTGATCAGGAAGCTCAGCCCCCACTTCTTGGCCATGCCGGGGAACACGTCCACGTCGTTCGACAGGGTCGGGATCGCCGTCCTCATCACGCCCACGTCCAGCGCGCCGATGTGGTTCTGCGACATCAGCGCCACCGTCTCCGGGCGCAGCACCCGGGCGCCACGGAGCGCGCCGCCGCCCAGGATCATCCGGCAGAAGGCCAGGTAATCCGCGGCGGTGCCGTAGAGGCCTCCGCCCCCCATGAGGAACTCCGGCTCCTGCGGGATCTCGAACTGGATGGGGGTCAGGACGCCTCCGTCCCCCCGCTGGTGCACGGCCGCCAGCCGCGCCCGCTGGCCGGGCGAGATCGTGAAGGCGGTGTCCTTCATGCCGAGCGGGCCGAAGAGGTTCTCCTGGAGATACCGGTCGAGCCGCTGCCCGCTGACCGCCTCCACCATCTTGCCGACCCAGTCGATGCTGATGCCGTACTCCCACCGGTCGCCCGGATCGAACACGAGGGGGGTCGTCAGGGCCGCGTTCTTGCACGTGGTGATCCCCGGCGTGCCGGTGGCGGCCTGGTACCGTGCGACCTCGGGGTTCCAGATCTCGTAGGCGAAGCCCGCAGTGTGGGTCAGGAGGTGCCGGAGCGTGATGGGCCGCGCGGGCGGCCGCAGGCGCGGCGTGCCCGCGGCGTCGAAGCCCTCGAGCACCCTCGCCCGCCCGAGCTCCGGGACCACCTCGGCGGCCGGGCGGTCCAGGCCGAGCTTGCCCCGCTCCACGAGCTGCATCGCCGCCGCGGCCGTGATGGCCTTGGTCATCGACGCGATCCACACCACCGTGTCCGGCGTCATCCGCGCCTCCCGGCCCAGCTCCCGGTGGCCGAACGCGCCCTCGTACACCACTCCCTCGGCGGTGCCGGCCATCGCGACCACGCCCGGCATGGCCTTCGACTCCACCGCCCGCACGAACATCTCGTCGATCTTCCTCGCGTCCGTCATGGCTCCCTCCGCCCGGCGGGACCCGCGCCAGCGCCGGCGATAGGTGTCCTCGACCCTGGCCCCATGGTCTCGCGGCCTCCGGACCCGGCGGCGCTCGCCCGGGAGGCATGGCGGATCCGGATGTCCCGGTGCAGCTTCCGCTGGCCACCGCGGGCGCCGAGAGGCTTTCCGGCGACCCGTGGAGCGTTCCGCCTCCTCCGAAATCGGACGTTGCGGCTCGTGCGAGTGCGCTGAAGCTTATGCCCGACCCCCGGGCCCGTCAAGGCGTCCCGGGCCGCAGGAGGGGGTGTAAAACGTTCATCGGCCCGGGCGCGACGCCGGGCGACGCGGGCCTCGAAACGTCCAGGAGGGCTCCAGGAGCTGCGCGACCGCCAATGGCAGTTCGGTTGCATTCACCTGGCGATCGAGGAGGCACGACAATGCTTCACCGGCTCACGACCCTGGGCGCCGTGCTCGCCGTCGCGGCCCTGGCCGGCTGCCAGACGATGGCCGCCCGCCCGGCGCGGACGGTCGCCGATGACACCAGCACCACCGAGGCCGTGAGGAGCAGGCTGGCCACCGATCGTCCCGCCAGCCTCGCCTCGGTCGGCGTCGAGACCGTCAACGGCGTCGTCCACCTCACCGGAATCGTCGAGACGCCCGACCAGCGGCTGCGCGCCGAACAGCTCACGTGGCAGACCCCGGGCGTCCAGCAGGTCGTCAACAACATCCAGGTGCAGCGTCCGGGCGTGGCACTCGCACCGTCCGCCAGCGTGGTCACCGCGCCCGCGGTGCTGAGGCGCTCGGTGGCGGGGACCGTGTCGAGCGTCGACGCCACGAGGAGCCAGGTGACGGTCGCGACGGGGACGGAGCAGCTCCTGCTGCAGCTTCCTCCCGCGATCGTCCGGGACGTCCGGCCGGGCGACCAGATCATCCTCGACGTCAGCGTGCGCCCCGCCCGCTGAGCGGCGGGCGCGGCAGCGCTCGCGAGCGCTCGCGTCCCGGCCCCCGGGCCCTGACGCCGG
>JBBIOF010000391.1:0-3401 GCA_037443505.1 Candidatus Rokuibacteriota bacterium | reverse complement strand
CCTGGTCCGCGGCCTGGCGCGGGGCCAGCGTGTAGAGGGCCTCGAGACGCTGGGGCCGGTCGCCGGCCCGGGAGCCGGTGCGCAGCGGCCGGCCGGCCTCCGGGAGCGCCCGTTCGCCCTGACGCAGGGCGCCGGACAGGGCCGCGGCGATGTACCCGGCGAGGGCCCTCAGGAGCTCCCGTTCCGCGTCTTCCGGGTCGAGGGGCCCGTGCCCGAACAGCGCGAGGACCGCCACGACCCCTCCGGGCGCGACCACCGGCAGGGCCAGCGCGGCCCGCAGTCCGTGATCGGCGAGCCAGCTGCGCTCGAACCCCTCCGCCAGGCTCGCGACGTCGGCCCCGGCGACCGGGCGTCGGAATGCGGCCGCGCGGCCCACCACGCCCCGTCCCCATACCTGCGTCGAGACCCGCCAGTCCCCGGCCGGGTCCGCGCGCGACAGCGCCCGCAGCCGGAGCAGGCGCCGTTCCTCCTCCGCCACCCAGACACCCGCCACGGCGGTCCCGGTCACCTCGGCCGCCGCGAGCGCGATACCCTGAAGGGCGTCCTCCAGGCACGGCGCGGACGATACCAGACGGCCGAGGCGTCCGAGCGTCCGGAGCTGCTGGTCCCGCCGCTCTCCGGCTGCACGCAGGTCGAGCTGGCGCACGCCGATGCTCGCCCGGACGGCGAAGCGCTGCAGCTCGCTCAGCTCCGCGGCCGTGAAGGGCGCTGCCGCGTCGCCGCTCCGGCTCACGGCGACGACCCCCCGCAGGCGTCCCGCGGCGAGCACCGGACAGGCCATGACGTGCCGCGCGCGAGCCGCCGCCTCGGGGCTCGCCCCACGCCACCGCGGCCAGTCGTTGACGACGAAGCCGCCCCGCAGTTCACCGCAGGCCACGGCGGCGGCTTCCGCCACCGCGGGGTCTATGCCCCGACCACCCGCCGGCGCCACCAGCCGCCCGCCGTCCAGCATGTACATGCCGGCGGCCCCCAGGAAGGTCCGGCCCGCGCGCTCCGCCAGGAGGGCCAGCGCGCGCTCCGGGTCGGTCCCGCTCGCCAGCTCGCGCTCGACGCCGAGCACGGCGTCGTCCTCGTGATGGCCCAGCGGCCTTCCCCACGATGCCTCCCGCGCCGGGACTATCGCCCTCGCCGTCCGCCCCCAGCCTACGTGTGCTCGCCGCCCGTGCCCGCCCTGGAGAGCGGGCGCGCCGCCATCCCGCGGCCCTCGGGAGTCGGACTCGCTGCCGCCACGGGCGCCGCGTCTCCCCCGCCGTTCCGGTCCGCCACCGCCGCGACCACCGTCCGCAGGCGGTCCAGGGAGAACGGCTTGCGCAGCCAGGGCCGCCCCACCTGCTGCAGGAAATCCCGTACCCAGTCCGAGTCGGGATCACCCGTCAGGAAGACGAGTCTCGTCAGCAGCGCCGGGCGCTCCGCGCCCAGCCAGCGGTGCAGGTCGCGCCCGTCCAGGTCGGGCATGCGCACGTCGCTGAGGATCACGTCGTACATGCGCCGGTCCAGGAATTCCCGGGCGGTGGAGACGTCGGGCGCCACCGCCACCTCGTATCCCTCCCCGGCCAGCACGTCGCGAAGGGTATCGGCCACGTCGGGGTCGTCCTCCACGACCAGGAGCGCTCGGGGGCCCGGGTCCCGGGCATCGCCCGCAGGCAGGCCGGCCGGGTCCGTCCGGGCGGGACCGGTCACCGCCCGGCTCCCGGCGTCGCCACCTCGTCCCCGAGCATGCGATCCAGGTCGAGCAGCGTGACGAGGCGCTCGCCCACCTTCGCCACGCCCGCGATCGCCCGCGTCCCGTCCCCGGACACGACACCGGGGACCGTCTCGACGTCGGCCGGAGCGACGGCCAGCACGTCCGACACGCTGTCGACGACCAGTCCCACGGTCCTGTCGCCGACGCTGACCACCACGATCACCGTGAACCGGTCGTACGCGCCCCCCGCGAGTCCCAGCTTCGCCCGCAAGTCCACCACGGGAATGACGGCGCCCCGGAGGTTCATCACGCCCCTGACGTGCGGCGGCGCGCCCGGGATGGGCGTGACCGGCGACAGCCCCTTGATCTCCCGCACGCTGAGGATCTCGAGCCCGTACGACTCCTCGCCGAGCGCGAAGGTGAGCAGCTGCCGGTCGTCCGACGCCGGCCTCGCGTTCGCTCCGTCCCTCGACATCTCCATCATCGCGCCCTCCGTGTTGTCCAGGGCATCGGGTGTGCACGTTACGGGTGCGTTACGGAGCCCTCTCGGTCGGGTAAATTCCGCGGAGCACGACGTAACGGCCCGCCCGGCGGGCCGCGCGGGACCTACTCGTCCAGGTCGAAGCGGTAGCCGAACCCCTTCACCGTCACGAGGCGCCGCCCGGCGCCGCCGAGCTTCACGCGGAGGCGGCTGACGTGGACGTCCACGGTCCGGGTCTCGACGCCCGCCGCGCCCCCGTGCTCCGACATGCCGCGGAGCAGCTGGCCCCGGCTGAGCACGCGGCCCCTGGCGTCCACGAGCACGCGGAGCAGGCGGAACTCGGCGGGGGTCAGCGACGCCGGCGCGCCGCTCACCCAGACCTGGTGCCTCGCCTCGTCGATGGCCAGGTCGCCGACCCGCACCACCGACGGCTCCGCCGTCCGCCCGGCGCGGCGCAGCAGCGCCCTGACGCGCGCCCCCAGCTCCCGCACGCTGAAGGGCTTCACGACGTAGTCGTCGGCGCCCACCTCGAGGCCGACCACCCGGTCGACCTCCCCGCTGCACGCGGTGAGCATGATGATGGGCAGCTCGGCGGTGGCAGGGTCGCCGCGCAGGCGGCGGCACACCTCGAGGCCGTCGAGCGCGGGAAGCCGGACGTCGAGGATGACCAGGTCGGGATCCTGGCGGCGCGCCAGGCGAAGGCCGGCGGCGCCGTCCGCGGCGTGGACGCAGCGGAAGCCGGCGGGTTCGAGGTGGCTCCGGATGAGATCGGCGACGATCTCCTCGTCCTCGACGATCAGCACCGTGGCCGCCACGCTCCCGCCCTCGCGGGCCGAAGCATAGGCGATACGGGAGTCCCGATCAAGCCGGGCGACCGCCGCTGCGCCCGTCCGAACGGCCGCGGGCGCCCTACGGCCCCGCGACCGTCGCGAGCGCGTCCTCGGAGAGGCTGTCGAGTCGCCTGCCTGCGTCTTCCAGGTCCTGCCGCGCTTCCCGCATCCGCCAGAGCACGTACTGCAGCCCGGCCGACAGCGCCGCCGCACCATCGTGGGCCTCCCGCAGCGCCTGCACCCGCAGGGCGACCGCCTCGACGAGGTCGATTCCGTGCCTGAGCGCACCGTCCAGCTGGTGCAGGGCCGCGAAGCCCTGCACCGCCAGGAGGGTCACCACGGTCCAGCGAAGCTCGTGGGCCGCCGCCGTCAGGGAGCCGTCATCGAACGATGTCGCCACGGCCGG
>JBBIOF010000390.1:0-3402 GCA_037443505.1 Candidatus Rokuibacteriota bacterium | reverse complement strand
ACCGTGTCGCCGGCCCGGGGCCGGAGCAGCGTGGAGACGGAGCCCGTCATGACGACGTCGCCCGCCCGCAGGCCGAGGCCCCGCGCCGCCAGGTGGTTGGCGATCCACACCAGGGAGTTGACCGGGTTGCCCATGACCTCGGCGGCCGTGTTGGTGGCGGCCACGGCGCCGTTCAGCTCGTAGACGAGCCCCTCCAGCGCGAGGTCGAGCCCCGCCACGGGCGTCAGCACGGGGCCCAGGACGATGGCGCTGGCGTACACGCCGTCGGCGATCACGTCGGTGCCGCGGGGCTTGCCCGAGAAGCGGACGTCGATCAGCTCCAGGGCGGGCACCGCGCCCTCCACCGCGAGGAGCGCCCGCGCCGGCGTCACGCCGGGCCCGGTCAGGTCGCGCCCCATGACGAAGGCGATCTCGGCCTCCACGGCCAGGGAGGCGAAGCGCGCCACGGGCACCTCGCTGCCGCTCGGGAACACGTCGCGCGCCAGCAGGAAGGCGGAGACGGGCTCGCTCACGCCCCACTGGGCCTGGGCCGCCCGCGTGGTGAAGCCGGCCTTCCAGCCCGCCACCCGCTCGCCCGCCGCCACCAGCGCCTCGCGCAGGCGGTCCTGGACGGCATAGGCCTCGTCCACGCCGAGCGGCCGCGTCTCGCTGGGCGGGGGGATCAGCCGCGGCTCGCGGCGGACGGCCAGGAACGGCTCGATGGAGATCTCGGTCATCGGCTGAGGCCTCCAGACTGGCGGGAGGACGCGGGCGCCCGGCGCCCCCCGGCCGGGGCCCCCCCGGCGTTCGGAGGACATGGGGGCCGCCCGGACGCCCCCATGCTCAGGGTTGCGAGAGGACGGCGACCGCCGAGACCGCCCCCGGGCCGCCCACGTTGTGGGCCAGGCCGGTCCGGGCCCCCTTGACCTGCATCTTGCCCGCCCGCCCCAGGAGCTGGTCGTGGATGTTCGCGATCATGCGCACGCCGGAGGAGCCGATGGGGTGGCCGCACGACTTGAGCCCGCCGGAGGTGTTGACGGGCAGGTCGCCACCGAGCCGCGTGGCGCCGCTGGTGGCCAGCTTCCAGCCCTCACCGGGCGCGGCGAACCCCAGGTCCTCGTAGTTCACGATCTCCGTGATGGTGAAGCAATCGTGGCACTCCGCCACGTCGATCTGCCGGGCCGGGTCGGTGATGCCCGCCATGGCGTACGCGGCCCGTGCCGCCTCCCGGGTGGACCGGAAGGAGGTGAAGCTCCAGGACGGGTCGAACTGCGTGTTCCAGTAGCCCGCGGTGACCGCGTAGGCGATGCCGCGGATGACGGAGTAGCGGTCGGTGAACGTCCGGGCCAGATCCGCGCGGGTGAGGACCACCGCCGCCGCCCCGTCCGTGGTGGGGCAGCAGTCGAAGAGCCCCAGCGGCTCGGCCACGCGGGGCGCGCGGCGGTACTGCTCGGCCGTGATCTCCTTCTGGAAGTGGGCCTTGGGGTTGAGCGAGCCGTGGTAGTGGTTCTTCATGGCCACGGCGCAGAGCGCCTCCTCGTCGGCGCCGTACTCCTTGAAGTACCGGGTGGCCAGCAGCGCGAACATGCCGGGCGCCGTGCGGCCCTTGGCCAGCACGGGGTGGCCGCGGTTCACCGCCTGGGCCACCAGGCTGCCCCGCGACGGGACCTCGCGCATCTTCTCGGCGCCCACGGCCAGCACCACGTCGTACTCGCCGGAGGCCACCGCCAGCGCCGCGTTGCGCACCGCCTCGATGCCCGTGGCGCAGTAGGCCGCCACGCGGGTGACCGGGATCGGGAAGAGGTTCAGCGGGTCGGCCACGAAGGTGCCCGAGTTGCCCTCGAAGCCGTAGAGCATGGGCTCGTAGCAGCCCAGCCAGGCCGCCTGGAGCCGCTGCCGCTCGATGCCGGCGTCGGCCAGGGCCAGGCTCACCGCCTCGTAGATCATGTCGGTGAGGCTCTGGTGGAAGTTTTCCCCGAACTTGACGATCCCGCTGCCGATGATCGCGACCTTGCCGCCGAGTCCCATGAGATCCTCCGTCGACCGCAAGCGTACCGGACGGGGGCCCGGCGCCGCAAGGCTCACCGCGGCCACCGCACGAGCCACCCGACGCAGGCGGCGAACACCAGGCCCGACCCCGCGGCCAGGGCCGCGTGCATCGCCGGGTCGTGCACCGTCCCCACGGTGGCGGTGAGCACGGTGAACAGGGTGTTGTTCACCATGTGGGCGGCCACGGCCGGGAGCGCGCTGCCGGCCCGCTCGGTGATGAAGCCGAGGTAGAGGCCCAGCGCGAAGGCCAGCAGCGCGTGCGTCCACTCCACGTGGAGCAGGCCGAAGGCGGCACTGGTGACCACGACGGCCGCCCAGGGCGGCCAGGACTCGCCGAGGCGGGTCTGGACGTAGCCGCGGAAGAAGACCTCCTCGGCGGCGGCGGCCAGGACGCCGATGGCGACCACCGCGCCGAACAGGTCGGGCCCCGCGGTGCCCTCCAGCGCCCGCCGGATGACCGCCATGGCCCCGCGGTCGGCCAGGCCGGCCAGCGCCGTGAGCGAGTCGAGCGCCTGGCCCAGCGCGAGCACGCCCAGGATCATCACCGCCAGGTCGCGGCCGCGCTCGCGGCCCGGACGGAGGCGCAGGCGCGCGGGATCGAGCGGCCGCACCACGGCCGTCAGGGTGAGCAGGAGCGCGGTGGAGGACGCCAGCGCTCCCGCCACCAGCCCCGCCAGGCTGTCGAAGAGCCGCGCGGGCGGCTCGTCGGGGTACAGCGCCTGGAGCACCCCGGCCGCCGCGAAGGAGAACGCCAGGATGCCCGCCACGGCCAGCAGGTACGCGACGAGCACCGACCAGGGGCGGGGCGCGGCCATCAGGGCGCGGGCAGCGCGTTCATGTAGTGCGCGAGCGCCTCGATCTCCGCGTCGCCGAGCGGCTGGGCCGCCATCGTCATGAGACCTTCGAGATCCCCGGCGGTCTGCGCCCTGTACGCCCGGAGCATCCGCACCAGGTAGTCGAGGTCCTGGCCAGCAACTCGTGGAACCTGGTTCCGGCCGCCGAGATCCGGCCCGTGACACGAGGTGCAGCGGTGGACGGTCGCCAGGCGGCGCCCCTCCTCGACCCTGGCGGCGTCCACGGCATACGGCCGCCGCCGCGGCGGCATGGCCGCGTAGTAGGCGGCGAGGTCGGCCATGTCCGCGTCGCTCAGGGTGGTGGCGAACGGCGACATCAGCGGGTCCCGCCGCCGTCCGTCACGGAACTTGATGAGGGCCCAGTGGGTGAACCACGCCGGCTGGCCGGCCAGCGAGGGCGTGCCGGGCACGACCGCGTTGCCGTCCGGGCCGTGGCAGCGCGCGCACACCTCGGCCTTCCGGCGCCCCGCCTCGACGTCGGCGACCACCGCACTGAGCGCGCGGTCGCCAAGGCCGGCGA
>JBBIOF010000389.1:0-3419 GCA_037443505.1 Candidatus Rokuibacteriota bacterium | reverse complement strand
GCCGACCCCGCGTTCGTCTGCCTGCCCCGGGTCGGGCCGGCGGCGCGGAGGTCCGCCGCCCACCACGACCCGCGCGTCGTGGAGCTGGACGACGCGGGGCTCGTGCGGGCCGGCTGGCGCGTCATCGAGGGCGCGGTCCGGACGTTCCTCAACTCCACCCGGCTGGCCGGCCTGGCCGGATCGGACGAGGCGCTGCGCCGGCTCGGGCTCGTGGTGGGCGGCGACGTCACCGTGCTCCGGGAGCGGATGGCCCTGGCGTCTACCGCGATGCCGGAGCCCGTGACCGACGAGTCCACGCGGGTCACCGCCTTCGTCACCGCCATGGTGGAGGCGTACGGGGCCAAGGGCTCAGGATGGTCCGCCGGGACCCGCCTGGAGGAGCTCACGGACGAGGTCGGCTCGGACGCCGCCCGCCGCGCCATCGACGCCGTGGGCGGGCAGCGCGTCCCCTCCGGCGAGTACACCGTGGTCTTCGGCCCCCAGCCGGTGGCAGACCTCCTCGACAACCTGCTGATCCCCGCGCTCACCGCGCGGGCCTTCTACGCCTCGAGGACGCCGTTCCTGGGCGGGCTGGGGCGCCGGGTGGCCGTCCCCGGCCTGAGCATCTACGACCACGGCGCCATGCCCGGCCTGGCGGGCTCCCGCGGCGTCACCTGCGAGGGACTGCCCACCGGCCGCACCGACCTGGTGCGCGACGGGGTGCTGGTGGGCTGCCTCGCCAGCTGGTACGAGGCGCAGCGGCTGCTGCGCGACCCGGACCTGGCCGCGAAGCTCGGCGCCGCGGGTCCGGCCGCCGAGGCGGCGCTGGTGCCCCGCAACGGCTTCCGCTCCGGCGCCGACGGGGGTCGGCGGTTCGACGCGCGGCCGGGCATCGAGGCGTCCAACGTCGTGGTGGAGGGGGCCGAGCCGCTGGAGCGCGACGAGCTGCTGCGGCGCGTGCGCGACGGTCTTTACATCGGACGTATCTGGTACACGTACCCGATCAACGGGCTCGCGGCCGGTGATTTCACCTGCACCGTGGTGGGCGATTCGTATATCATCCGCGACGGCCGGCTGGCGGCCCCGCTGAAGGCCAACGCGGTCCGGATCAACGACAACGTGACGCGGATCCTGCGCCACGTGGTGGGTGTCGGCAAGGACGCGAGGGGCACGATCGTGTGGGCGTCCAGCCCGGTGGTCTACGCGCCGGAGATCGCGGTGGCCGGGGTGCCCGTGGACGAGATCGCCGGCTTCATGGAGGAGCTGTCCTGATGGCAGACGCGCGGCTTCACGCGATCGCCCGGGAGTGCCGGGTGCAGATCATCCGGATGCTGACCCACGCCGGGTCGGGGCACCCGGGGGGCTCGCTCTCGGTGATCGACCTCGTGGTCACGCTCATGTTCGGGCGCATGCGCCACGACCCGGCCCGGCCCGACTGGCCCGACCGGGACCGGCTCGTCCTCTCCAAGGGCCACGCGGTCCCGGCCCTCTACGCCGCCATGGCGAAGGCGGGCTACTTCCCCGAGGAGCGCCTGATCACGCTGCGCAAGCTGGGCAGCCCGCTGCAGGGACACCCCGACCGCACGGCGCTGCCGGGCATCGAGGCGGCAACGGGGTCCCTGGGCCAGGGCCTGTCCATCGCCGTCGGCATGGCCCTGGGCCTGCGCCTGCGCGGGTCGCCCGCCAGGGTCTACTGCATCCTGGGCGACGGCGAGATCCAGGAGGGTCAGGTGTGGGAGGCGGCCATGGCCGCGCCCCAGCTGGGCCGGCCGCAGCACCCGCTCGACAACCTCACGGTCCTCTGCGACTACAACAAGATCCAGCTCGACGACTGGGTGGCGAGGATCCGCGACCTGGAGCCGCTGGTGGCCAAGTGGCAGGCCTTCGGCTGGCCGGTCATCGAGGTGGACGGCCACCGAATCGACCAGATCGGCAAGGCCCTGGACCAGGCGGAGGCGCACCGCGACGGCCCCACGTTCATCCTGGCGCACACCGTCAAGGGCAAGGGCGTGTCCTTCATGGAGAACAACGTGGAGTGGCACGGCAAGGCCCCGAAGCCCGCGGAGGCGGTGCTGGCCATCCGCGAGATCCTGGGCGTGCCGGAGGCCGCCTGGGAGGACCACCTGGCCGCCAACCCCGCGACGCGCGCGCTCGTGGACGAGCTCCGCGCGCTCGAGAAGAAGTGAGAGGAGATCCCATGCCGGCCAAGGCCACCCGGGCGGCGTTCGGCGAGGCCCTCCTGGAGCTGGGGGCCCGCGACGAGCGCATCGTCGCGCTGGACGCCGACCTCTCGAAGTCCACCATGACCGTCCACTTCGCCCGGAAGTTCCCCGACCGGGCCTTCAACCTGGGCATCGCGGAGCAGAACGCCGTCGGCGTGGCGGCAGGGCTGGCCCTCGCGGGCCGGGTCCCCTTCGTGTGCTCGTTCGCCTGCTTCCTGGTGGGCCGGTACGAGACCATCAGGATCTCGGTGGCCTACACGGGCGCCAACGTGAAGCTGGTGGGCACCCACGCGGGCATCGCCATCGGCGAGGACGGCTACAGCCAGATGGGCCTGGAGGACGTGGCTTGCCTGCGCGCGCTGCCCAACGTCCTCATCGTGCAGCCGGCCGACGAGCTGGAGACACGGCAGGCGGTGGCGTGGGCCGTGGAGCACGAGGGCCCGGTCTACCTGCGGCTGACGCGGCAGAACGTGGAGCCGGTGTGCCCGCCCGACTACCGCTTCCGCATCGGCCACTGGCTCGTGCTGCGGCCGGGCCACGACGTCACCATCGTGGGCAGCGGCGGCCCCCTCTTCAATTGCCTGGAGGCGGCGCGCCTGCTGGCCGCCGAGGGCATCGAGGCCGAGGTGGTGAACGCCGCGTCGATCAAGCCGCTGGACGAGGAGACCCTCCTGGGCTCGGCGGGCAAGACGGGCCACGTGGTGACGGTCGAGGACCACTCCGTGAGCGGGGGCCTGGGCGGCGCGGTGGCCGAACTGCTGGGCGAGGCGCTGCCCACGCCGGTGCTGCGGCTCGGCGTCCAGGGGTTCGGCGAATCCGGCGACCCGCGGGGACTCTACGCCAAGCACGGCCTCGACCCGGCCGGGATCGCCGGCAGCGTGAGGAAGTTCCTGGCGCGCTGAGCGGTCCCGCGGGGCCCGGCCCCCCGTCAGACCCCCCGCACCGCGTAGAGCACGCCGAAGACGATGGCGCCGATGCCGCTGGTCACCGCCAGCGCGCGGTGGGCGAGCCGGAAGCGCAGCGCCAGGGAGACCGGCCAGGCCAGGACGGCGGTGAAGGCCGCCATGCCCCCGATGGTGCCCAGGCCGAACGCCGCCAGGTAGGCCACGGCGCCCGCCGGCGAGCGCACGGTGGCCAGCACGAGGAGCGACACCGTCGCCGTGCCCGCCAGCCCGTGCACCGCCCCCACCGCCGCCGCCCGCCATGCCAGGCCCGGCC
>JBBIOF010000388.1:0-3435 GCA_037443505.1 Candidatus Rokuibacteriota bacterium | reverse complement strand
CCAGCAGCCCGCCGCCCCGGCCGAACCTCCGGCCGCCCAGAGCCGTCCCGCACCCCCTGGGCCCGTCTCCGGCCGCGTGCTCACCCCCGACGGCAAGCCGGTGGCCGGCGCCGCCGCCGTCGCGGGCGGTGTCGAGACGTTCACCGACGCCGAGGGCCGCTTCACCCTCGAGGCCGTGCCGGCGGACGCCCCCGTGCTGGTGAAGATGCCGGGCTACGAGAAGTCCCGGGTCACGCCCGTGAACGGCCGTGTGGAGGTCACCCTGAAGCCCCACGTCGTCAAGGGCGCGTACCTCACCTACTTCGGCGTGGGCGACCGCGGCATCCGCGGCCGCGTCATGGAGCTGCTGGCACGCACGGAGCTGAACGCGGTCATCATCGACGTGAAGGGCGACCGCGGCTGGATCCCGTACCGCACCGAGGTGCCGCTGGCCCTGGCCGCGGGGGCCCAGGGACCGGTCATCCCCCGCGACGTCGAGGGCATGCTGGCCGACCTCAAGTCCCGCGGCGTGTACACGGTGGCCCGCATCGTGGTGTTCAAGGACAACGTCCTGGCGCACCACCGGCCCGAGTGGGCCATCATCGACACGCGGACGGGCCGGCCCTGGAAGGACCGTGAGCAGCTCGCCTGGGTGGACCCCTTCCGCGAGGAGGTGTGGGAGTACAACCTCGCGATCGCGAAGGAGGCCATCCGCAAGGGGTTCGACGAGATCCAGTTCGACTACGTGCGCTTCCCCACGGACGGCAAGCTGGGGGCCGCCCGCTACTCGAAGCCCAACAACAAGGACACCCGGCTGCCCACCATCACCGCCTTCCTGGCCCGCGCGCGCCGGGAGCTGGGGCCGCTGGGGGCCTTCGTCGCCGCCGACGTCTTCGGCTACACGGCCTTCAACGAGAACGACACTGACATCGGACAGCGCATCGAGGAGCTGGCGCCCCACGTGGACTACCTGAGCCCCATGGTCTATCCCTCCGGCTACCACCTGGGGATCCCCGGCTACCGCAACCCGGTCGCGCACCCCTATCAGGTGGTCTTCGAGAGCGTGCGCCTCATCCGCAGGCGCTCGAGCCACGCCACGGTGGTGGTGCGGCCGTGGCTCCAGGACTTCCGCGACTACGCCTTCGACCGGCGCATCTTCGGCCCGGCGGAGGTCCGCGCCCAGATGAAGGGGGCGGAGGACGCCGGCGGGATCGGCTGGATGCTGTGGAACCCGCGCAACGACTACACGGCCGCGGCCCTGCGGCCCCGGAGCCCGCTGGCCGCCCGGTGATCGCCCGCCTGGCGTCCGCGCTGCTGGCCCTCGCGGTCGCGGGCCCGGCCGCCGCCCAGCCGCTGCCCCCCAACGAGCTGGGGCGGGTGATGATCCTCGAGTACCACCGGATCGACGAGCCCGAGGAGCGCTGGACGCGGACGCCGGAGAACTTCCGGCGTGACCTGGAGCGGCTGTACGCCCGCGGCTACCGCCTGATCGCCCTCAACGACCTGCTGGACGGCCGGGTGAGGCTGCCCGGCGGGACCACGCCGGTGGTGCTCACCTTCGACGACTCCTCGCCGGGGCAGTTCCGCTACCTGGAGCGCAACGGCCGGGTGGAGATCGACCCGCGGTCGGGCCTGGGCGTGCTGGAGGCCTTCATCCGCGAGCATCCGGACTTCGGCCGCGCCGCCACGTTCTTCGTGCTGCCCGGCGCCAGCCGCCCCAACAAGCTCTTCAACCAGGACGAGTACGCCGGCCAGAAGCTCCGGTACCTCGTGGCGCAGGGCTACGAGATCGGCAACCACACGCTCTGGCACGCCAACCTCGGCAAGTACGGCGAGGCGACCGTCCGCGAGCAGCTCGCCCAGGCGCAGGTGTGGATCCAGCGGCACGTGCCCGACTACCGGCCCCGTACCCTGGCCCTTCCCCACGGCGTCTACCCCCGCGACGTGGGCTGGGCGCTCCGGGGCTCGGTCAACGGCGTCTCGTACCGGCACGACGCCATCCTGATGGTGGCGGGCGGCGCGGCCCCGTCGCCGTTCGCCCGCGCCTTCGACCCGGTCCGGCTGCCCCGCATCCAGGCGGTGGAGCGCGATCTGGCGCAGTGGCTGGGGCACTTCGACAGGAACCCGCAGGACCGGTTCGTGAGCGACGGCGATCCCGTTACCGTGACGATCCCCGCCGGGCAACGCGACCGGCTCCGCGCGCCGCTGCCCGGCCACCTCCGCATCGTCGAGCGGTGACGCGCTCCCGCCCCGGGGAGCCCCGCACCCGGGCCGCCTCGCCGGGCCCGGCCAGGCGCCTCAGCGATAGATGAGGTACGACGCCCGCCGGTTCAGGAAGCTGCTCCGGTCCGTCTCCGCCCAGGCGAGCAGCCGCTCGAGCGGCTCGCTCCTGAGGAAGGCCCACATGGTCGGCCGGTGGACCAGGAGGAGCTGGATGCTCTCCGGCCTGAACTGGTCCCGGTGACGGTTCAGGAGCTCGCGGGCGATGGCCAGTGCCACCGTCACGGGCCGGATGGCATTCCGGTCGGTGACCACCAGGCGCACCCCGTTGCAGGCGAGCCGCGCGTGCTTGTCGGCCGCGGGCGTGAACTGCACCGGCTCGAAGCGGACGCCGGGCAGGCGCGTGCGGTTGAGGGCGTCGGCCAGCGCCACCGGCTCGATCCACGGCGCCCCCACGACCTCGAAGGGCGTGTCGGTCCCTCGCCCCACGGACAGGTTGGTGCCCTCCAGCAGCCCGAGGCCCGAGTAGAGGAGCGCCTCCGTCACCGACCGGATGTTGGGCGAGGGGTTGATCCACGGCAGGCCGGTCTCGTCGTACCAGCGCCCCCGGTCCCAGCCGGCCATGGGCACCACGGTGAGTGACACCGGCAGCTTCCGCTCGGCGGCCACCAGCCGCGCGAACTCGCCGATGGTGAGGCCGGTGCGCACGGGCACCGGGTAGGGCGCGGTGAAGGAGCGGAGGTCCGGGTCCATCACGGGGCCCTCCACGACGCGGCCCGTGATGGGGTTCGGCCGGTCCAGCACCACCAGGGGAATCCCCCGCCTGCTCGCCTCTTCCATGACGTAGAGGAGGGTGGTCAGGTAAGTGTAGAAGCGCACGCCCACGTCCTGCACGTCGAAGACGAGCGTGTTCACGCCGTGGAGCATCTCCGGCGTCGGGCGCCGGGCCGGGCCGTAGAGGCTCCACACGGGCAGGCCGGTGGCCGCGTCGCGGCCGTGCGGCACGTCCGCGTTGGCGTCGCCGCCCAGGCCGTGCTCGGGCGTGAAGATGGCCGCTAGCCGGACCCCGGGCGCCGCGGCAAGGAGGTCGATCCCCCGCCGGCCGCGCGCGTCGACGCCGGTGTGGTTGGTGATCAGCCCGACGGAGCGGCCCCGGAAGAGGGCGAAGCCCTGCTCGGCCACCACGTCGAGTCCCGACCGCACCGGGCCGCCCCGGCGGGCCGCGCCGTTGGGGGC
>JBBIOF010000387.1:0-3439 GCA_037443505.1 Candidatus Rokuibacteriota bacterium | reverse complement strand
GGCGCGGTGTCGATCAGGTACGCGTAGCGCTTGCCCACGGCCGACCGCCGGGCGCTGAAGCCCGGCGGCGCCTCGGCCGCCTCCAGCACGCGCACGTCCGGGGGGAGCGCCGCGTTGAGCGCCCCCAGGACCGCCGCGGGGGCCAGGGTCCCGGACGTCCGCAGGGATACCACCTGGCGAAGGGCGTGCACGCCCGCGTCGGTACGGCTGGCGCCGGTGACGGTGGTGTCGTCGCCCAGCAGCCGCCGGGCCGCCGCGGTCAGCAGCCCCTGGATCGTGGGAGCGTCCGGCTGGACCTGCCAGCCGGCGTAGCCGGTGCCATCGTACGACAGCACCAGGCGCAGGACCCGGGCGGCGATGGGTGCCTTACCGCCGGCGGCCGCCCCCGGGCGGGACGAGCGCGAGCCAGACCACGACCACCAGCAGGAAGAAGCCGACGTTCACCACCGTCTCCCACGACACCTGGGGCAGGCCGACGACCCGCCCCCGCGTGTCGAGCCAGCTCTCGCGAGCCGCGTCCTTCGGCTCGTAGCCCGCGGGGTTGTAGCCGGCCGCCGCGGACAGGAACCGGGCCACGTGGGGGACGACGATGTAGGCGACGAAGACGATCGTGACCAGGACGGCGATGTGGAACCGCGTGTGATAGCCGAAGCGGCGGTGATACGCGCGGCGGAGGCCGATGACTCCTCCCCTCCTCCTGGCGGGCGTCAGCTCCGGAGCAGCAGCTCCGCGATCTGCACCGCGTTGGTGGCGGCGCCCTTGCGGAGCTGGTCGCCCACCACCCAGAAGTTCAGCGCCCGGGGGTGGGAGAGGTCGTCCCGTACGCGCCCCACCCAGCAGTCGTCCTGTCCCTCCACCAGGACGGGCATGGGATAGCGCCCCTCGGCGGGGTCGTCCCAGAGCCTGAGCCCCGGGAACCGCGCGAACAGCTCCCGCGCGCGCGCGGCGCCCACCCGCTCCTCCGTCTCCACGTTCACCGCGATGGAGTGGCAGGTGAACACGGGCACCCGCACGGTGGTGGGGGCGACGAGCAGGTCGGGCGCCTCCAGGATCTTCCGCGCCTCGTTGACCAGCTTCATCTCCTCGCCGGTGTAGCCGTCCGGCCCGAACCGGTCGATGTGCGGGATCAGGTTGAACGCCAGCTGGTGCTGGAAGTGGCGCGGCACGACCGCCTCGCCGCGGGCCCAGGCCAGCGTCTGCTGGCGCAGGTCCTCCAGGCCGTTGACGCCGGCGCCGGAGGCCGCCTGGAAGCTCGTGGCCACCACCCGGCGCAGCCGCCCCGCGTCGTGGAGCGGCTTGAGGGGCATCACGGTGATGATCGTGGTGCAGTTGGGAACGGCCAGCACGCCCTGGTGGCCGCGGACCGCGTGGGGGTTGATCTCGGGCACCACCAGGGGCACGGACGGGTCCATGCGGAAGGCGCTGGACTTGTCGATGACCACGGCGCCCGTGCGCCGGATCATGGGCACGTACTCCCGGGACTGGGCCGAGCCCGCCGAGCAGAACACGATGTCCACGCCCCGGAAGGCTGGCTCCTCCACGCGGCGGACCGGGAGCGCCTCGCCGCGGAACGTCACCGTCCTGCCCACCGAGCGCTCGGAGGCGAAGCAGCGCAGCTCGCGCACGGGGAACTTTCGCTCCTCCAGGACCTTGAGGGTCGTCTGGCCGGCCGCGCCGGTGGCGCCCACGACGGCGACGGTGACTCCGGATGCCATCAGTATCGAGCCTCCACTTCCTTCACGATCAGGTCGCCCATCTCCCGGGTGCCCACCACCCGCGTGCCCGGCGACGCGATGTCCCGGGTGCGGTAGCCCTGCTCCAGCACCCGCACCACCGCGGCCTCCACCCGGTCGGCGTCGGCCGCGCGGTCCAGCGAGTGGCGCAGCAGCATGGCCGCCGACAGGATCGCCGCGATGGGGTTGGCGATCCCCTGCCCCGCGATGTCGGGCGCCGAGCCGTGCACCGGCTCGTAGAGCCCCACCCGGCCGCCGATGGACGCCGAGGGCAGCATGCCCATCGAGCCGGCCAGGATCGCGGCCTCGTCGGACAAAATATCACCGAAGGTGTTCTCGGTCACGATGGTGTCGAAGCGGGTGGGCCGCTGCACCAGGGCCATGGCGCAGTTGTCCACCAGCACGTGCTCCAGCTCCACGTCCGGGTACTCCCGGGCCACCCGCGTGGCGATGTCCCGCCAGAGCTGCGACACCGCCAGCACGTTGGCCTTGTCCACCGAGGCCAGGCGCCGCCGGCGGCGGCGGGCCACCTCGAACCCCATCCGGACCACCCGCTCGATCTCGCCGGAGGTGTACGCCATGGTGTTGACGGCCCGGGCGCTGCCGTCGGGCAGGCGCTCCACGCCGCGGGGCTCGCCGAAGTACAGCCCGCCCGTGAGCTCGCGGATGACCATGATGTCCGTGCCCTCGACCACCGAGCGCTTGAGGGGCGAGGCGTCCACCAGCATGGGGAAGCACCGGGCCGGCCGCAGGTTCGCGTAGAGGTCCAGCTCCTTGCGGATCCGGAGCAGCCCCCGCTCGGGCCTGAGCTCCTGGGGGGCCGCGTCCCACTTCGGCCCGCCCACGGCGCCGAAGAGGATGGCGTGGGCCTGCCGGCACAGCTCCATGGTCTTCTCGGGCAGCGGCGTACCGGCGGCGTCCAGGGCGCCGCCGCCCACCAGCCCCTCCTCGAACTCGAGGCCCAGGCCGGCCCTCCGGCTCACGGCCTCCAGCACCCGGACGGCCTCGGGCGTGACCTCGCGCCCGATGCCGTCACCGGGCAGCACGGCGATGCGATGGGTGGTCATCGAGCGGCCAGTCCTTTCTTCCGGGCCACGTACTTCATGAGCCCGCCGGCGGCCATGATCTCGCGGGCGAACTCGGGCAGGGGCGTGGCCCGGTAGGTCTCGTTGCGGGTGAGGTTGCGGATGACGCCCGTGGCGGGGTCGAGCTCCAGGCCGTCGCCCTGCTCGATCCGGTCGGCCGCGTCGGTCTCGAACAGCGGGAGCCCCAGGTTGATGGAGTTGCGGTAGAAGATCCGGGCGAACGACCTGGCGATGACCGCCGACACGCCGGCGGCCTTGATGGCGATGGGGGCGTGCTCGCGCGACGAGCCGCACCCGAAGTTCCGCCCGCCCACCAGCACGTCGCCCGCCCGCACCTTCCTGACGAACTCGGGGTCGGCGTCCTCCATGCAGTGCCGCCCCAGCTCCGCCGGGTCGGAGGTGACCAGGTACCGCGCCGGGATGATCTGGTCGGTGTCCACGTTGTCGCCGAACTTCCACGCCTGCCCGTGCAGGACCGTCCTGGACTCGCTCATCGCCCGACCACCTCCTCCGGCAGCGCCAGCTTGCCGCGGACCGCGGAGGCGGCGGCCACCGCCGGGCTCGCCAGGTAGACCTTCGCCTTGGGGTGCCCCATCCGGCCCGGGAAGTTGCGGTTCGAGG
>JBBIOF010000386.1:0-3443 GCA_037443505.1 Candidatus Rokuibacteriota bacterium | reverse complement strand
GGCCCGCGCCGACCGCCGTCGCCCGAGGGCGCGCCGGACCCGGTCCACCCCGCGCACGCCGAGCAGCAGCGCCAGCGCCGCCGCGTAGAGGTACTGGTCGGTGCGGCCCACCTTGGCGAGCCACAGGAAGTGCAGCGACGCCAGCACTCCGACGAGGTACACGAGGCGGTGCAGGCGCTTCCACCGGAGGGCGCCCAGGCGCCGCACCATGCCGGCCGTGGACGTGGCCGCCAGCGGCACCAGCAGGGTCAGGGCCAGCATGCCCGCGGTGATGTAGGGCCGCTTCACGATGTCGGACAGCATCTGGCCCCAGTTGAAGAAGTGGTCCACCAGGACCCACACGGAGAAGTGAAGCACGGCGTAGAAGAAGGCGAACAGCCCCAGCAGGCGCCGGAGCGCGGCCGGCCATCCCCACCCGGTGAGGAGCCGCAGCGGAGTCAGCGACAGCGCGGCCAGCAGGATGCGGAAGGTCCAGTCGCCCAGGGTGTTGGTGACGAAGCTCACGGGGTTGGCCGTCAGGTCGCCGGTCCACGCCCGCCAGCCGAGGGCGGCGAGGGGCGCCAGGCAGGCCAGCCAGACGGCCGTCTTGAGCGCGATCCGGGCCCGGCGGCGCACCCGCGGTCAGTAGTACTTCCGCAGATCCATGCCCGCGTACAGGGACGCGACCTGGTCCGCGTATCCGTTGAACATGAGGGTCGGCCGCCGGCGGAACTCGCCGATGCGACGCTCGGTCGCCTGACTCCACCGGGGGTGGCTCACCTCCGGGTTGACGTTCGAGTAGAACCCGTACTCGTGGGGCGCCGCCTTGTTCCACGCCGTCGGCGGCTGCTCGCTGGTGAGGCGGATCCGGACGATGGACTTCGCGCTCTTGAAGCCGTACTTCCAGGGGACCACCACGCGCACGGGCGCCCCGTTCTGGTTGGGCAGCACCCGGCCGTACATGCCCACCGTGAGCAGCGTGAGCGGGTGCAGCGCCTCGTCGAGCCTGAGCCCCTCGGTGTACGGCCAGTCCAGCGACGAGAAGCTGAACAGCCCCTTCCGCTGCCCCGGGAACTGCTCGGGATCCATGAGGGTGGTGAACTCCACGAACCTCGCCTGGCCCGTCGGCTCCACCTGCTTGAGGAGCGCGGAGAGGGGGAAGCCGATCCAGGGGATGACCATGGACCAGGCCTCCACGCAGCGCAGCGGGTAGACGCGCTCCTCCAGGGGGAACTTCCGCAGCAGCTCGTCGATGTCGTAGCGGCGCGGCCGGTGGACCAGGCCGTCCACCACCACCGTCCACGGCCGGGGACGCAGCGTCCCGCCCAGGCGCACCGGGTCGTCCTTCTCGACCCCGAACTCGTAGAAGTTGTTGTAGGTGGTCGCGGCCTCGATCCCGGTCGGCGCGTCCTTGACGGACAGCCCGTCGTTGCGCCGGCCCTTCAGGGGCTGGAGCGACGCCACGGGAGGCGCCTGGGAGGCCTCCGCGCTCCCGGCCGGCAGCAGTCCCAGGGCCGCGGCGCCGGCGATGAACTCCCGCCGGCGCAGGTAGAGCCGCTCGTCCGTGACGTCCGATTCCCTGAAGCGGTCCGCCCGCCGTATCAGCATGCCGGTCGTGCCCCCCTGGAGTACCCAGTGATCTGGGACAAATATCTCATGCCGGGCCGAACTTGTAACCCTGGCCGTGGACCGTCAGGATCCACACGGGACGGTCGGGGTTGTCCTCGAACTTCCGCCGGAGCCGCAGCACGTGGGTGTCCACCGTCCGGGTGGTCGGGAACCGCTCGTAGCCCCACACCTCGTCCAGCAGCCGCTCGCGCGTCACGACCTCGCCGCGGTGGGCCAGCAGGTAGACGAGCAGGTCGAACTCCTTGCGGGTCAGGGCCACCTCGCGGCCGGCCTTGAACACCTGCCGCCCGCGCAGCCGCACCCGCACGTCGCCGAACCCGAACTCCTCCGCCCGCCGACGGGGCCCCGGGCGCCGGAGCACGGCCCGGACCCGGGCCAGGACCTCGCGCAGCGAGAAGGGCTTGGCGATGTAGTCGTCGGCGCCCAGCTCCAGCCCGCGCACGCGGTCGCGCTCGTCGCCGCGGGCGGTGAGCATGACGATGGGCACGTCGATGCCGCGGGCCCGCAGCTGCCGGCAGACCTCCCACCCGCTCGGGGGCGGCATCATGACGTCCAGGAGGATCAGGTCGGGCGCCTCCCGTGCGGCCGCCGCCAGGGCCTCGGCGCCGTCCACGGCCGTGACCACCTGGTAGCCCTCGAACCGCAGGTTGTCACCCAGGCCGCGCAGGATCTCGGGCTCGTCGTCGACCACCAGGATCCGGGCCATGGTCAGACGAGCGGCAGCCACAGGGTGAATCGGCTGCCGCGCCCGGGGGCGCTCTCCACCGTCACCCGGCCGCCGTGGGCCTCGGCGATGTGCTTCACCAGGGCGAGCCCCACGCCGCTGCCCCTCCGGCCCTGGGTCTCGCTGCGCCCCACCCGGTAGAACTTGTCGAAGATCCGTTCGTGCTCGCCGCGCGGGATGCCGATGCCCTCGTCGGCCACGCTGAGGGCCAGCCGGGCGCCGGCCGCGCGGGCGTCGATCCGGACCACCCTGCGCTCGCCCGCGTACTTGATGGCGTTGTCCACCAGGTTGGCCAGCGCCTGCCCGACGGCGTCGGGATCGAGCGGCACTTCGGGCAGGTCCGGGGCCACGGCGACCTCCACGACGAAGCCGCCCCGCGTGAGGGGATACGTGAAGGCCTCCAGCGTCTCGCGCACCAGTGGCTCGACCGCGGTGGGCACCCGCTCGTAGCGGCGGCGGCCGCCCTCGATGCGGGAGAAGTCCAGCACGTTGTCGATGAGGCGTGACAGCCGCTCGCTCTCCCGGGTGATGACGCGGGAGTACTCCCGGCGCGCCGCCTCGTCGGTCACGCGCCCCATCTCCAGCGTCTCGCCGAACATGCGGATGACCGACAGCGGTGTCTTGAGGTCGTGGGAGACGTTGGCCACGAAGTCGGCCTTGAGGCGCGCCATCTCGGTCTCGCGCCGGACGAGGCGGCCGGTGGCCACCAGGCCCGCCACGATCACCAGGGTGAGCAGCACCAGGACGGCGGT
Source organism: Candidatus Rokuibacteriota bacterium (assembly GCA_037443505.1). GTDB lineage: Bacteria > Methylomirabilota > Methylomirabilia > Rokubacteriales > CSP1-6 > JBBIOF01. The sequence continues at coordinate 359 of JBBIOF010000386.1, read as the reverse complement.
GAAGACGGTCGCCTGCCGGCGGACCGACTCCCGCGGCGAGGCGCCCCGCGGCTGGTACACGGCGAGCCGCCAGGGCCGCAGCCCCTCGCGGAACGGCACGGTCACCACCTGGTCCGAGCCGTCCAGCGGGAGCCGGCTCCAGAGGGGCCGCCCCTCGGCGTCGAGGACGGCGAGGATGGTGGGCGCCTCGAGCCCGCCCAGCGTGCGGTCGAGAACGGCGTGCCGGACCCCGTCCACGCTGAAGCGGAGGGCCGCCAGCAGCGCCCCGCCGTCAGGCCCGCGGAGGACCGAGGCCAGGACCGGATGACCGCCCGCCGCCAGCTCGCGGCGGCCGCCGCGCTCCCGGAAGCCACGGGAGA
>JBBIOF010000385.1:0-3450 GCA_037443505.1 Candidatus Rokuibacteriota bacterium | reverse complement strand
CGGCGCCGTCGCCGGCTCCCGAATCGGAGCCGGAGCGGCCCGCCACCCGGCGCCAGACCGTGGCGCTCCGGCGGGGGGACAACCTGGTCGCCGCGCTGGTCCGCTCCGGCCTGGACCCGCGCGTGGGCCACGACATCGCCGCGGCGCTCAAGAAGAGCGGGGCCAACCTCCGGCGCATGCGCCCCCACGACACGCTGGAGATCACCTGGAACCTCGACGGTGAGCCCCTGGCGGTGACGTGGGAGCCGAGCCCCTGGCTCGGCTACGCCGTCATCTCCACGGCCGACGGCTGGACGGTCGAGCGCTCCGAGACGCGCCCCGACGTGCGGGTCGAGACCGTCCAGGGCCGCGTGTCCACCTCGCTCTTCCAGGCGGTGGAGGACAGCGGGGAGTCCCCCCAGATCGTCCTGGCCTTCGTCAGCATCTTCGAGTCGGAGTTCGACTTCACCGCCGACACGCGGACCGGCGACCAGTTCCGCATGCTCGTGGAGAAGCGGTACGCCGGCGACCGGTTCGTGGACTATGGGCGGATCCTGGCCGCGCAGTACTTGAACGACGGCAAGGTCCTCACGGGCGTGGGCTTCGAGGGCCACAGCGGCCGCCTGGGCTACTACGACCTCGACGGCCGCTCGCTGCGCAAGAGCTTCCTCAAGTCGCCCCTGGAGTTCACCCGCATCACCTCGGGCTTCACGTACGCGCGGCCCCACCCGATCCTGGGCGGTGTCCGCCCCCATCTGGCCATCGACTACGCCGCGCCCACCGGCACGCCCGTGCGCGCGGTGGCCGACGGCACGGTGGTCCGCGCCGGCCGGGACGGCGGCAACGGCATCTCGGTGCTCCTCCGGCACCGCCGAGGCTACGAGACCATGTACAACCACCTGTCGCGGCTGGGCCCCGGCATCCGGCGCGGCGTCCGGGTGAGCCAGCGGCAGGTCATCGGCTACGTGGGCTCCACGGGGCTCGCCACCGGGCCGCACCTCGACTACCGCGTGGCCAGGAATGGCGTGTGGGTGAACCCGCTCAGCGAGAAGTTCATCCCTGGCGAGCCGATCGCCGCCTCCGAGCGGGGCGCGTACCTGCGCCACGCCCGGACCCTCGTCTCGCGCCTGGAGCGCGAGGCGCCCTTCTGACCGACTCCGCGGGAGCGGACGCCGGCGCCGCGCGGGCACCGGTCCGCCCGGAGGGCGAAATTTCCGGGCGCCGCCGGGTGGGTGCTACGATGATGCCGCTGCGCTGACAAAGGAGTTCCCGTGGAGCCACCCGCGACCGAGCCCACCATCCGGCTGATCCCCCTGGGCGGGCTCGGCGAGATCGGCCTCAACATGATGCTGGTCGAGTTCGGCGACGAGCTGATCGCCATCGACTGCGGCCTCATGTTCCCCGACCCCGACGAGCTGCCCGGCATCGACTACGTAATTCCTGACTTCTCCTACGCCCTGGCCAAGCGCGAGGGGTTCCGGGCGGTCTTCCTGACCCACGGCCACGAGGACCACATCGGCGCGCTCCCGTACCTGCTGGAGCAGGCCCGGGTGCCCGTGTACGGCACGCCGCTCACGCTGGCCCTGGTGGCCGAGAGGCTGCGCGAGCACGGGCGGCTCGAGGCGGCCGACCTCCGGCCCGTGAGGCCGCGGGACCGGATCGACGCGGGGCCCTTCCACGTCGAGCCCATCCGCGTCACTCACTCCATCGTGGACGGCATCGGGCTCGCCGTGGACACCCCGGTGGGCACCGTCCTGCACACCGGGGACTTCAAGCTGGACCCGAGCCCGCTGGACGGCGAGCCGCCCGACTACCGCCGCTTCGCGGAGCTGGGCGAGCAGGGCGTGCTGGTGCTCTGCTCCGACTCCACCAACGTGGACCGGCCCGGCCACACCCGGTCGGAGGCGGAGGTGGGCCGGGCCCTGGCCGAGCGCTTCGAGCGGGCCCCCGGCCGCGTCATCGTGGCCACGTTCGCCTCCCACATCCACCGCATCCAGCAGGTGCTCTCCCTGGCCGCCGAGCGGGGTCGGCGCGTGGCGCTCCTGGGCATGAGCATGCAGAAGAACGTGGCCATCGCCTCCGAGCTGGGCTACCTGAGGATCCCGGACGGGGTCCTGGTGCCGCTCGAGGAGCTGGTGACGCTGCCGCTCGACCGCCAGGTGATCCTCTCCACGGGCAGTCAGGGCGAGCCCAACTCGGCGCTGGCGCTCATGGCGGCCGGGGAGCACAAGGCCGTCCAGATCGAGCGGGGGGACCTGGTGATCGTCTCGGCCCGCGTCATCCCCGGCCACGAGCGCACCGTCGGCCGGGTCGTCAACGCGCTGCTGCGGCTGGGCGCCGAGGTCCTCTACGAGGATAACGCCTTCGTCCACGTCTCGGGCCACGCGAGCCAGGAAGACCTGAAGCTGATGCTCAACCTCGCGCGGCCCCGCTACTTCGTCCCCGTCCACGGCGAGTACCGCCACCTCCTGGGCCACGCCCGCCTGGCCGCCGCCGTGGGGCTCCCGCCCGAGCGCATCTTCCTGGTGGAGGACGGCATGGGCGTGGCGGTGACGAAGACCGCGGCCCGGGTGGTGGGGCGGTTCCCGGTGGGGCGCGTGCTGGTGGACGGCAAGGGCGTGGGCGACATCGGGGCCGTGGTGCTCCGGGACCGCCAGCTCCTGAGCCAGGACGGGCTGGTGGCGGTGGCCCTGACCCTGGACCGCGACGGCCGGGTGGCGGCGGGCCCCGAGGTCGCCTCCCGGGGCTTCGTCTACGTCCAGGAGAACGAGCCGCTCCTCGACGAGATCAAGGGGGCGATCGTGGCCGCCCTGGCCGGGCGCGATCCCGCGGCGCCGTCCGACCGCGAGGCGGTGGCCGCGCTGGTGCGGACGACGGTCCGTCGCTTCATCAACCAGCGCTTCCAGCGCAAGCCCGTGGTGCTCCCCCTGATCCTGGAGGCCTGATGGCGGCCGTGGCCTCGCCCAGCGGCCGGCCCGGGCGCGCGCGCCGCCGCAAGGAGGCGCGCCGCTGGCTCAGGGAGGTGAAGGGGATCCTTCTCCTGCTGCTGGCGGCGTTCGGGGTGGTGGCGCTGGCCGCCTTCGATCCCGCCCTCTCCCCGGCCGACCAGCAGGGGCCCGTGGGCCCCGTCGGGGTCGCCCTCGGCTGGGCGCTCTTCCAGGGCTTCGGCTACGCCGGCTTCCTCCTGCCGCTGCTCCTGGGCGTCGTCGGCGTGGGCGTGTTCGTCCGGCCGCTGGTGAGCCTGGGCTGGCCGCCGCTGGTGGGGCTCGCCCTCATCCTGGCGAGCGCCACCGCCCTGCTGGCGCAGTCCACGGCGGCCCTGGCCGGCGCCGCGGGGCCCGGGCGCTACGGCGGGCTGGCGGGCTGGGCCATCGCGGAGGGGCTCCGGGCCTCGCTGGGCGAGGTGGGCGCCTGGCTGGTGCCGCTGGCGGGGATCCCGGTGGGCGTGCTCTTCGTCTCGCAGGTCTCCTA
>JBBIOF010000384.1:0-3454 GCA_037443505.1 Candidatus Rokuibacteriota bacterium | reverse complement strand
GGGCAGCCAGATCCGCAGGTTCCAGCCTGTCCGCCACGCCTGCTCCAGGAGTGCGCGCGCCTCCTCCCCGGCGCCCAGGAAGACCGCCGCGTCAGGCGCCTGCGCCCGGAGGGCTTCGACCGCCGCCGGCGGGTCGAGCGCGCCCTGGTAGCCCGCGCGGACGGGCGGCGGCCACCCCACGGCCCGGCACTCGGCCTCCACGGCCTCGACGACCTCCCGCAGCCAGGGCCGGTCGAGGTACACCACGGTCAGCCGTGCCTTCGGCAGCCGGTCCGCTCCGAACCTCACCAGCGCGCGGGCCTGCTCGGCGACCCCGGGCAGCACGTAGAAGACGTAGCGCCCGGGAGGCGAGCCCGGGCGGGGAAAGGCCGTCAGCGGCCCCACCGCGGGGACCTCGTGGCGCTCGACCAGGGAGGCCAGGCGCGCCTCGTCCCCGGCGAACAGCGGGGCCACGAGCGCGAACACGTCGCCGGACTCGAGCAGCCGCGGGGCCCGGGCTGGATCTTCCACCACGACCTCCAGCCGGCGTCCGTACACCCCGCCGCTCGCGTTCACCTCCTCGAGGTACGCGCGGACGGCGCCCTCCACCGCGCGGCCCAGCGCGCCGGGCACGCCGCTCGCGGGGAGGATCGTTCCCAGCCGCACGGTCGACGCCGTCACGCCGGCCTCGTCGTCCCGGCCCAGCACCCGGAGGTACGCGACGAGGTCGGCGAGGTCCTCCGGCGCCATCCGGTACCGCGGCATCACGGCGGCGAGCCTGCCGCCCGCGGGGTCCAGGCCGTGGAGGATCGTCCGCGCCAGCGTCTCGCCGGTGTACGGGGGGTGCCGCCGTCCCGTGGGGTGCTGGTGGCCGTACGGCTTCGTCAGCTCGTCCCAGGTGATGTCGGGAGCCGCGACCCCGCCCTCTTCCCGGCCGCGGCCGTCGTAGCCGTGGCAGCCCGCGCAGGGCACCGCGGAGGCCGGGATCTCGGTGCCGGCGGCACCGACCAGCGCGGAGATCGGGCGCGCGGGGGCGCCCTGCCCCTTGAGGTAGATGGCCCGGCCGCGCCGCTCGGCCTCAGTGAGCGGCGCGGCACGGCCGGGCGCGGCGGACACGATGAACGCGGCGAGCGCCAGGACGCCTGCCCCGAGCAGCAGGCTCACGCGCGAGGCACCCGGGCTACCGATCGGCGAGCACGCCCCTCACCAGCTGGACGAGGTCGTGGGGCCGGGCCAGTCCGAACGCCTTCTTCCAGAGCCCGGTCCGTTCGTTTCCCACGAGGACGATGTTCGAGTGCGATTCCGGGACGGTCTCCAGGTGGCCGAGCTTCCGGAGGGCGAAGTGGACGTTCGCCGCCTCGCCTGTGAGGAGGTACCAGCCCGGGCGCACCCCCAGCCGTTCGGCGTAGGCCTTCAGGCGGCCTGGCGTGTCATTGACGGGATCGACCGTCAGCGACAGGAGATGCACCTCCTCGCCGACCAGCGGGCCCAGGTCCGCCTGGATCCGCGCCATGGCGCCCATGACCACCGGGCAGCTCGACGAGCAGCCGGTGTAGAACGTGTTGATGACGACCACCCTCTCCCGCAACAGGTCGGTGTAGAACCGGCGCTGCCTCCCGTCCTGATCCACCAGCACGACGTCCGTGAAGTAGCGGCGGGCCTCCATACGCTCGCGGGCGCCGCCGGGGCCGGAGGATCGGCCCGACCAGGTGGCCCGGGGCGAGGCCGCGGCGAGGAGCGTCCCGAGCCCCAGCGCGTGCAGGATTCGCCGCCGGGTCACCGCCGGTCGCCCCCCACGGGCCGGCCGGCGGCCGGACCGAGGGCCCGCTCGATCAGCGAGGCGAGCGTGGCGCCAGACACGAGGCCCCAGGCCCGGCTCCATCGACCCCGGCGGTCGTCGCCCACGAGCACGAACGTGGGATGGTTTTCCTTCTGGCCCGCGGACACGCCCAGGGCACGCAGGAGACGGAGGACCTCCGGTCGGGCCCCGGTCAGCAGCGTCCACCCCGGCCGCGCGCCGTGCCGGGCCGCCCAGGCCTTCAGCCTCGCGGGAGTGTCCGTCACCGGGTCCACGGACACCGACAGCAGGAATACCTCCCGCCCGATGCGCGCACCCAGGAGATCCTGGACGGAGCCGAACGCGACACCCAGGAGCGGGCAGGACGTCGTGCACGTGGTATAGACGAAGTTTATGGCGACGACCCGGTCCCGCACCAGATCCGTGTAGAACCTGAGCCGCCGCCCGTCCTGGTCGAGGACCTCCACGTCCGGGACGGTGACGGTGACCTGTTCAGCGCCGCGGGGGTGCAACGTTCCGGGTTCGGCCTCGTGGCCGTGGCCGGCGGCGGGCGCCCAGAGGGCGCCGAGCAAGGCCACGACCGCGACCGCGTGGCCGCACGCCCCGCGGCCGGTCATCGCGGGCCGCCCTCCCGGCCGGGCGGATCGCCCACATCCGCAGCCCTCAGGAGCGCGTGCGGGATCTGGTTGAACCCCAGCCGCAGGGAGGAGACCGCGAAGTACACGAAGTAGATCCCGGGCCGGGGCAGCGTCAGCTCTGCCTCGTAGGTCCCCTCACCGTGCGGCCGTGCCACGACCCGCTGCTGCCAGCCCTCGGGCAGCACGGCCAGCACCGTCAGATCGCGCAGGTCGGTGCGCGGCCCGCCCAGCGTCAGGTCCGAGACCTTGAAGCGGACGCGCGCGGGCCGGGCGGCCGGCACCGTCCCGCCCTCGAGGAGCGGCTCCACCCGGAGGGACGGCCGGCGGCCGGCGGCGATGGTCGGATCGGTCCTCACGGTGAGCGGGAAGCAGTGCACCGCCCGGGGAGCGTCAAGGAGGAACGGCACCAGGTACTCGCCCGCCGGCGGCAGCTGCGCGGTGGTGGTGTAGCGTCCCGGATCCTGCTCGGCGAGGCTCCGGTCCACCACCATGACCGCCCTGGGTCGCCGCTGGTAGTTGCGGAAGCTCCCCATGGGGGCGCTCATGCCCTCCTTGTAGTAGTAGATGGTCTGGTCCGGGGCGTTGGCGATGAGCACCGCACCCGGCTCCGGGGCCGGCACGATGCCGTCCGCGGCGGCGGGACTGACCGCCGCCCCCGGAGGCCGCTGACCACCCGTCACCCTCGCCGTCGACACCGGCCCGCCGCGCTCGAGTCCCGCCAGGGGGATCATGGTCACCATCTCGGTCCCCTTCGACCGCACGTAGGCGAAGGCGCTGCTGAACGAGACCCGCTCCGGCTCCCTGCCCACGTCCACGGCGTGGACGAAGCGGTTCAGGGCCGTGTCGAGGACCTGGACCACGTCGCGATCGGCGCGCGGGGCGAACCCCAGGCGACCTCCCGGCGCGAACCGGAGGTCGGCGAGCCCACGCCCGCCCTCGATGCGAGCCCGGACGGCGTGGCTGCGCCCATCCACGACGAGGACGGTGCCGGTGGCCTCGTCCACCACGTAGGCGGCGTGGGCGGCCGGCGAGAAGGCGA
>JBBIOF010000383.1:0-3481 GCA_037443505.1 Candidatus Rokuibacteriota bacterium | reverse complement strand
CCGACGGTTCCCCGGGCCCCGGAGGGCGGGGCCGCTACCGCGCCACGATCACCCCGCAGGCGGCCCGGACGCCGGAGTTTCCGGTCGGGTCGGTCCGCATGTCGTCGCGCGCCGCGTGGATCACCAGGGCGCTGCCGTCCCCGTCGAAGACCGACGCCGGGCCGCCGCCCAGGGTGATGCGGCCGGTGGTCGTCTCCAGGCGGCCCGTGCCGTCGGCCGCGACCGTCAGGTTGGGCAGGTCGCCGGCGTGGGGACCGGCCGGGTTCTCCAGCCCGTGCTGCTTCCGCTCGGGGTTGAAGTGACCTCCGGCGGAGGTGAAGCCCGGGGGCTCGCACCGGCCCACCTCGTGGACGTGGACGCCGTGCTCGCCGGGCGTCTGTCCGCGTACCTCCACCACGATCCGCACGCCTGCCGCCACCTCGTCGAAGGTGGCGACGCCCACGCGCTGGCCCCGGGCGTCCTCGAGGTCGGCGACCGCCCGGGTCGGAGCCGAGCGCAGGCCCGCGCACCTGGCCAGGAGCAGGACGCCCGCGACCGCCGCCGCCCGCGGCGTCACGCGCCGCTCCCCCGGGCGAACTCGTCCTTCGCCCGTCCGAGGTCGTCCGGGGAGGCGAGCAGGTCCAGCGCGGTGAGCGCCAGGGCCTTCGCTCCGGCCAGGATCCCCGCCCGGGCCATTGGGGAGCGCGCCCACTCCGCGAATTCCCGGGAGTGGCCGGGCACGCCGTCGGGCGAGATGCGGATGTAGGGGTGGATGGTGGGCAGGGCCTGGCTCACGTTGCCGCAGTCGGTGGAGCCGTACCCGGCCTGCCCGTCGTCGGGATCCTCCGGGAAGCCGATGAGCGCCAGGTTCCGGGCGAACAGGCCCGCCATCGTGCGGTTGGGCTTCAGCGGGTCGTGCACGATCGGGTCGGGGGTGACCGTGACGCGGCACCCGGTCGCCGTGGCCGCCCCCTCGGCGGCCGCCTGGAAGCGGCGCAGCAGGTCGAAGCACTGCTCGCGGTCGAGCGCCCGCAGGTAGAACTCGGCGCTGGTGTACTCGGGGATGATGTTGGGCTGGTCGCCGCCCCGCGTGATGATGCCGTGCACGCGGGCGTCGGGCCGGAGCTGCTGCCGCATGGCGTCCAGCGAGGTGAAGAGCGCGATCACGGCGTTGAGGGCGTTGACGCCCCGCCAGGGCCAGGACGAGGCGTGGGCCGCCCGCCCGTGGTACTCGACCTTGACCTTGATGATGCCCAGGCTCGGGCGCCACACCTGCGTGCCGCACCGCCCGTGGACCATCATGGCGGCGTCCACGTCCCGGAAGACGCCGGCCTCCATGAGCCGCACCTTGCCGGCCCCGCCTTCCTCGGCCGGCGTGCCGATGACCACCACCCGCCCGGGGAACGGCAGCGTCCCCAGCGCCGCGGCCAGGGCGGCGCCGGCCCCCGCCCCGGCCGCGGCGATGACGTTGTGGCCGCAGGCGTGCCCGAGGCCGGGCAGGGCGTCGTACTCGCACATGACGGCCACCGTGGGCCCCGGGCCGGTGCCGGGGATGACGGCCCTGAACGCCGTGGGCAGCCCGCCCACCCCGCGCTCGACCCGGGCCCCGTACTTCTCCAGGAACTCGGTGAGCCAGGCGTGCGCCTTCTCCTCGCGGAAGGCCAGCTCGGGATGGTCGTGGATGCGGTGCGAGAGCGCCTCCAGGTCGTCGGCCAGGCGGTCCACCGCACCGGCCACCTTCGCCTTGATCGCGGCGGGATCGGTCATCGTGCGGCGAACTCCTGCTTGACCTTCGCCAGCAGCGCCGGCTGGGCCAGGAGGTCCCAGGCGGTCATGGCCATGGTCTTGGCCGCGATGAGCAGGCCCTCGCGGGCCATCGGGCTCGCCGCCGCGGCCTCGAACTCCCGGGAGTGGATGGGCGTGCCGTCCGGCGCGATCTTCACCAGGGGCTGGATGGTGGGGACCACCTGGCTCACGTTGCCGACGTCGGACGAGCCCAGGTGCTCCCGGTCCTCGGGGGTCTCGGCCACCCCGAAGGTCCGGAGGTTGGCGCGGAACGCCTCCACGAGGGCGGTGTTCCGCTTGAACGGCTCGTAGGCGTTGTCGTGGCGGATCACGTTGAGGGTGCAGCCGGTGGCTCGGGCGGCGCCCTCGGCACAGGCGATGACCCGCTTCTGGAGCTCCCACATGTAGTCGATCTGGGCGGCGCGCACGTAGAAGGTGGCGGCCGCGAACTCCGGGATGATGTTCGGCGCCGCCCCTCCGTGGGTGATGATCCCGTGGATGCGCGCGTCCGGGCGCACCTGCTGCCGCAGCATGCTGATGTTGTTGAAGGTCTGGATCACCGCGTCCAGCGCGTTGACGCCGTCCCAGGGATAGGCCGAGGCGTGGGCGGCCTTGCCGGAGAACTCGAAGCCGACCCGCACGATCCCCAGCAGGTCCTGGTGGGGCACCCAGGCGGCCCAGCCGTGCACCATCATGGCGGCGTCCACCCCCTGGAACACGCCGCCCTGGATCAGCTTGATCTTGCCGCCGCCGCCCTCCTCGGCCGGCGTCCCGATCACCAGGATCCGGCCCCCGGGCAGCCGGTCGCGCACCGCCGCCAGACCCGCACCGGCGCCCGCCCCGGCCGCCGCGATGACGTTGTGGCCGCAGGCGTGCCCGAGGCCGGGCAGGGCGTCGTACTCGCACATGATGGCGACCGTGGGCCCCTCGCCGGTCTCGAGCGTGGCGCGGAACGCCGTCTCGACGCCGGCCACGCCCCGCTCCACCTTGAAGCCCTGCGCGGCCAGGAACTCGACGAGCCAGCCGGCGGCCTGGACCTCCTGGTAGCCGAGCTCGGGGTGCGAGTGGATCCGGTGCGACAGCCGCTCCAGGTCGTCGCCCAGGCGGTCCAGCGCCTTCGCGATGTCGTCCTTGGGTGCGCTCATATTGGGGGTCTCCTGACCGGGGCTCTGGGCGCCAACTATATCACCCCCGGTCACTGCCCGGGGCCCCAGCTCATGACGCGGGTGGGCGTGACGCGGACCACGACGGACTCGCCCGGCTCGAGCGGTGCCTCCCTCCGGTACTGCGGGTACTTGCGGTAGAGGAGCCGGACCCCGCGGGCGAACACCGGGCCCGAGGCGAACACCTCCGCCCGGCCCACGATGCTGACGCCCTGGAGCCGGCTCCAGCGCTCGGTGTACCGGTCGGCGACCAGTGCGGCCCGGCGCGTCCGCCGGATGTTCCGCACCTTCCGGCCCCGTCCGTCGCTGCCGAAGTAGATGGCGCCGCCGTCCAGGACGTGGCAGACCGGGACCACGTAGGGACCCTCGGGACCCGTGGTGGCCAGGCGGATGACCCGCTCCTTCCGCACGAACGCCGCTTCCCGGCGCGAGAGCTTCCTCGACTCCATGGGCGTCACCTCCAGGGGAGGGTGCCGCGCGGGCGCGCGGTGGCCGTATGGTCGCACGGGCGTGGCGCGGCTCGCACGCGCGGGGGCCGACGCGACGCCGCGCCG
>JBBIOF010000382.1:0-3484 GCA_037443505.1 Candidatus Rokuibacteriota bacterium | reverse complement strand
GGAGGGCGGCCTCGCACCGCTCGCAGCCGGCGGCCAGGTGGGCCTCGAAGCGGGCCCGGTCCTCCCCGTCGAGCGTGCCCAGCGCGTAGGCCGCGGCCTCGGTGTCGAAGGGCTCGTGGCTCACCCGGCTCGCCCTCCCGCGATCCCCGGCTCTGTCATCGCACGTCGGAGGAGCGTCGTCCGCCCCCGGGATCCTGCACGGCACCGGCGGCCGGGCTCACGCCTGCGGGCGGCCGCCGCGCGGCCAGGATACCAGGGGAGGGGCGAGACCGCACCGCGGCGTGTCGTGCTGGCGAGGGCGCCGGGCTGGGGAGCCCCTCGGGCCCTCGGGTGCGCCCCGGGGTGCCGGCACGGGGCGGGCCGTGGTAGATTCGCATGCGCCCGACGGGCCGCCCCACGAGGGGCGCGAGGACGAGGCCCATGGACTCCCGGTACCTGGAGCCGGAGATCGAGACCGCGCCGCGCGAGGTCCTGCGCCGGTTGCAGGAGCAGCGGCTGCGCGAGCAGGTCGAGCACGCGTGGCGCGCGAGCCCGTTCTACCGCAGGAAGTTCGATGCGGCCGGCGTCCGGCCGGAGCAGGTGAAGACGCTGGACGACCTCGCCCGCCTGCCGTTCACCACCAAGGACGAGCTCAAGCAGGACCAGGCCGACCACCCGCTCTGGGGCACCGTGCTCGCCGTGCCGGTGGAGCAGTGCCTGCGCGTGCACATGACGTCGGCCACCACCGGCCGTCCACTCGCCTTCCTCGACACCCGGGACGACTGGCACGGCTTCTACCACTCCTACGCCCGCTCGCTCTGGGCCTTCGGCGTGCGGCCCGAGGACATGGTGATGGCGGCGTTCTCCTACGGGCCGTGGATCGGCTACTGGTCGGGCTTCCACGCGGCGCAGGACCTGGGCTGCCTCGTGTTCCCGGCCGGGGGCCTGTCCACCGACCAGCGCATCGACGCGCTGGTGAGCTACCCGATCACGGTGCTGGGCTGCACGCCGTCCTACGCCCTGTTCCTGGCCGAGCAGGCGGCCCGGAAGGGCATCGACCTCGCCCGGGACACGAAGGTGCGCATCACCTGGCACACGGGCGAGCCCGGCGCCTCCATCCCCGCCACGAAGGCGCGCATCGAGGAAGCCTTCGGCGCGCGGGCCTTCGACCTGCCGGGCCTCACCGAGATCGCGGCGTGGGGCTTCGAGTGCGACGCGCGGGCGGGCCTGGTCCACGTTCACGAGGATTACTGCCTGCCCGAGGTGCTGGACGAGCGGGACCGCCCGGTGGAGCCGGGCGGGCGGGGAGAGCTGGTCTTCACCAGCCTCTACCGGAAGGCGATGCCGCTTGTCCGCTACCGCACCCGCGACGTCGTCCAGCTGGCCGACCGCCCGTGCCCGTGCGGGCGGACGCTGCTGGCGCTCGAGGGCGGGGTCCTGGCGCGGCTCGACGACATGAAGAAGGTGCGCGGCGTCGTGGTCTACCCGCGGCGCATCGAGGAGATCGTGCGCGGCCACCGGAGCGTCGACGAGTTCCAGGTGGTCTTCCGCCGGGTGGAGGGCCTGGACGACATCCTGGTCCGCATCGATCCGGCCCCGGGGCTCGGCCCCGGGGAGCGCGAGGGCATGCTCCGGGCCCTCGGCGACGACCTCCGCGTGGGCCTCGGCATCCGCGTCAGCGTGGAGCTGACGGAGCCTGGCGAGCTGCCACGCTGGGACCACAAGGCCCGCCGGGTCCGCGACGAGCGCACCGAGGTGCCATTCTGACGGTCGCCGGCGCACGCGCCTCCGCCTGACCCCGGCCCCCGACCGGTCCCGCGGACCGGGAATTTCTGGCGCCCGTGTCCCCGTCTCTGTAGGTAGGACAGCTCATGAACCCGGCGCACGATGCCCAGGTGGAGGAAATCGGCCCGGAGGCCCGGCGGCGGTTCGAGGCGCTGGCCCTGCCGCACCTGTCGTACCTCTACCGCCTCGCGGTGCACCTCACCGGCGGCCACCAGGACGCCGAGGACCTGGTCCAGGAGACGTACGTCAAGGCGCTCCGTGCCTTCCCCGCGCTGCGCGATCCCGAGCGCGTCCGGCCCTGGCTCCGCCAGATCCTGAGCCGGCTGGTGCTGGACGGGCAGCGTGCGCCGGCCCGCGAGGTCTCGGTGGGCGACCTGGCCGCGCTGGACCGGTTCTCGCTGTTCGACCTGATCGCCGACGAGGACCCGTTCCCGTACTCCGACCGCCTGCACGTGGACTTCCTGGCCCGCTTCGGCGACGGCGAGGTCCGCCAGGCGCTGCTGGCGCTGCCGGAGGTGTACCGGGTGCCGCTGGTGCTGCTCTACGCCGAGGACCTGAGCTACCGGGAGCTGGCCGAGCTGCTGGGCGTGCCCGTGGGCACCATCGTGTCCCGCCTGCACCGCGGCCGGAAGATCCTGGAGCGCGAGCTGTGGGAGTGCGCGAGGCGACGGGGGATCGTGAGGGACTGGCCACGATGACGACACCGATCAGCTGTGAGCAGGCCGTGAAGCGGTTCTTCGCCTACCTCGACCGGGCCCTGGCCGGGGAGCCGCTGGACGAGCTGGAGGCGCACCTGGCGGCCTGCCTGGCGTGCTGCGACAAGCTCGCGTTCAGCCGGCAGATCGACGCCTTCGTCAGGAGCCGGCTGCCGGACCATCCGGTACCGGCGGGGCTCGAGGCCCGGGTGCGGCTGGCGCTCGACCGCGCGGCGGGAGGATGACCATGCCCTACTTCTCGGATGCCGACGTGCGGACGCTCATCCGCGAGACGTACGGCCGGGTGGAGTCGTCGGGCGACGCCGTGGCGAGGTCGCTCTACGACGCCGACGAGGTGGCGGGGATCCCGCCGGGCGCCGTGGCGCTGGCGCTCGGCGTCGGCCACCCCGTGCGCCACGCCGCGCTGCGTCCCGGCGAGGTGGTCCTGGACCTGGGATGCGGCGCCGGGATCGACACGCTGCTGGCGGCGCGGGCCGTGGGCCCGTCCGGGCGCGTGATCGGGCTCGACATGACGGCGCCCATGATCGAGCGCGCCCGCCGCCACGCCGTCGAGGCGGGCTTCGCGCACGTGGAGATCCGCGAGGGGCTCATCGAGGAGATCCCGGTGGCGGACGCCACGGTGGACGTCGTCATCTCCAACGGCGTGCTCAACCTCTCCAACCGCAAGAGCCGGGTGCTGGCGGAGGTGACGCGCGTGCTGCGGCCGGGCGGCCGCGTGAGCATCGCCGACCTCGTGCTGAACGACACGCTGCCCGAGGAGGTCCTCAAGAGCCCGGCGGCGTTCGCGGGGTGAATCGCGGGCACACTGGTGGAGCCAGTGCTGCTCAAGAAGTTCTTCAACGAGGGGTTCGAGGCCATCCAGGTCCACGACCGGCGGCCCTTCGGCCTCGACGACCTGGCCCGCTACCCGCTCTTCACGCCCGAGTTCCTGGACTTCATGCGTCGGGCGGTGCCTCCGGAGCGCCACGACGCCCTGGTCTCCTCGCTGGTGGTGACGGCCCGGC
>JBBIOF010000381.1:0-3493 GCA_037443505.1 Candidatus Rokuibacteriota bacterium | reverse complement strand
GCGCGCGGGGGGCTAGTCCTGCCGCCGGATGCGGCCGCCGCGGTGCCGTCGGAGGGTCCCCCGGCGGCGCAGGGCCTGCGCACGATGCCGCCCCGGGAGAACGGGGGCAACTTCGACGTCAAGCAGCTCACCCGCGGCGCGCGGCTCCTGCTGCCGGTCGCGGTGGAGGGCGGTCTCTTCTCCGTGGGTGACGGCCACTTCGCGCAGGGCGACGGCGAGGTGTGCGTCACCGCCGTGGAGATGGGTGCCACCTGCGTGGTGCGCTTCCGCGTGCACCGCGGCGAGGCGGAGCGGCGCGGCATCCGCTGGCCGCGGTTCCAGCGGACCGACTACTTCGCCGATCCCCGGTGGGCCGCGCCGCAGCGCTTCGTGGCCACCATGGGCATGCCCGTGGACGACAAGGGCGTCAACCACGGCGAGGACCTCGGCATGGCCTGCCGCAGCGCGGTGCTGAACATGATGGGCCTGCTCCAGGAGCGGGGGTACAGCCGCGAGCAGGCCTACGTCATCTGCAGCGTGGCCGTGGACCTCAGGATCAGCAACGTCGTGGACGCCCCGAACTTCGTGGTCTCCGCCCTGCTGCCCGAGGACGTCCTCGAGGGTTAGGGCTCCCGCCGGGCGGGTCCCCCCGGGGCCCCCCGGCACCCGAACCAGGCCGAACGACCCCCCTCAAAGATCCCGGGGCCCCGCCGATCTCTCTAGAAAGGGCGAGGCCGGCCCGTCCCGGGCCCGGTCCGTGACGATGGAAAACGCCGACAGGGAGGCACCGTATGAGGGCGGTCGCACGTCGATCGATGGCGGCGCTGGGGATGCTCGTGGCCCTGGGCGGCCCGGCCTGGGCCGAGCCGGGGGTCACCGACCGTGAGATCACGATCGGGTCGTGCTCGGCCCTCTCGGGGCCGGCCAGCTTCCTCGGCACGCAGACGGTCCAGGGGGCCCAGGCCTACCTGAACTGGGTCAACGACCAGGGTGGGGTGCACGACCGCAAGATCAGGCTCGTCGCCCACGACGACGGCTACGAGCCGGCCCGCGCCATCGAGTGCTTCAAGAAGCTCAAGCAGGAGAACGTGTTCGCGGCCGCGTTCTTCGTGGGCACGCCCACGGCGGCCAAGCACGTGGTCATGGCGGAGAACTCGAAGCTGCCCATCGTGGGCCTGTTCACCGGCGCCCAGCTCCTGCACGAGCCGTTCAAGCGCTACGTCGTCAACGTGCGGGCCTCGTACTTCGACGAGGCGCGCGAGCAGGTCGACAACCTCTGGGCGGCGGGCGTGAGGAAGGTGGGCGTCATCTACCAGGACGACGCCTTCGGCGTGGCGGTGCTGGAGGGCGTGAAGCGCGCCCTGGCGAAGTACGGCGCCCAGCCGGTGGCCCTGGGCTCCTTCCCCCGCAACACGCTGGACGTGGACCGCGGCATCGAGCAGGTGCGCGCGGCCGGCCCCGAGGCCGTGGTCATGGTGGGTCCCTACGCGCCCGTGGCCGAGATCGTGAAGCGCGGGCGGGCGGCCCGGTGGAACCCGCTCTACCTCACCGTCTCCTTCGTGGGCACCGAGGCCTTCATCAAGGCGGCCGACCGGGCCGGCGAGGGCGTGGTGATCACCCAGGTGGTGCCCCCGGTGGACCGGGCCGACCTGCCGAGCGTCGCGCTCTACCAGAAGGCCCTCAGGAAGTACTTCCCGGAGGCCCAGCCGAACTTCGTGAGCCTGGAGGGCTTCGTGGACGCCATGGTCCTCGTGGAGGGCCTCAAGCGCGCCGGCCGGGACGTGACCCGCGAGAAGCTGGTGGACGCGCTGGAGTCCATCCGCGACCTGGACCTGGGGCTGGGGCCGCAGCTCAAGGTGAACTACGGTCCCCGCGACCACAAGGCGTTCGACACGGTCTACTACACCCGGGTGAAGGACGGGAAGGCGGTGGTGTTCACCGACTGGAAGGCCCTGGCGAACGGCCGCTGACGCCGGTCGGCGGCCCGGGGAGGTGACGGTCATGATCGCGCGCCGGGACGGTCGGGGGGCGGGGATCACCACGCGGCTCATCGTCCCCTTCGTCATGATCTTCGTCGCGGCCATCGCGCTGATGGGCGGCATGTTCATCCGCGCGCAGAACGCGGCGCTGTCGCGGTCCCTCGAGAAGAAGGCGGAGGTCCTGGCCCGCAACCTGGCCACCGCGCTGGCCGAGCCCTTCGCGCTGGGCGAGTACGACCAGCTCCAGCGCCTGGTGGAGGCCGCCCGGCGGTTCGACGAGGACGTGGCCTACGCCCTGGTGGTGGGCCTCGACGGGCGGGGGGTGGCCAGCACCGACCCCTCGCTGCGGAACCAGACGCTCACCCGGAACGAGCTGGAGTCGAGCGCCCTGAAGGCCACGGACTTCACGCGGCGCGAGGCGCCGGGCGGGGTGTTCGAGGCGGTCATGCCCATCCAGGCCCAGGGCAACCGGCTGGGCGTGCTGCGCGTGGGGATGTCCCGCGAGCAGGTCCGCGGCCTGGCCCGCAGCGCGTGGGCCACCATGCTCGGCGTGGGGCTGCTGGCCCTCCTGCTGGGCGTCGTGACCTACTTCTACTCCGCCCAGCGCGTCGCCCGCCCGCTGCGGCAGGCCGTGGAGCGGCTGGAGGAGCTGGCCGGCGGCGACGCCGACCTCACGCTGCGGCTGCCCG
Organism: Candidatus Rokuibacteriota bacterium; assembly: GCA_037443505.1. Taxonomy (GTDB): domain Bacteria; phylum Methylomirabilota; class Methylomirabilia; order Rokubacteriales; family CSP1-6; genus JBBIOF01. Next base: position 846 of record JBBIOF010000381.1, on the reverse strand, counting down.
TCGCCTCCCAGGACGAGACGGGCAAGCTGGCCGAGGCGCTCAACCGGTTCCTGGACAACCTGCACGCGCTGGTGCACGAGATCCGCGAGACCTCCGCCCAGGTGGGCGCGGCGGCGCGGCAGCTCTCCGGGGCCTCCGCGCAGCTCTCGGCGGCGGCCCAGGAGCAGGCCTCGTCGCTGGAGCAGACCGCGGCGAGCCTCGAGGAGATGACGGTCACGGTGAAGCAGAACGCCGAGAACGCGGGCCAGGCCAGCCGGCTGGCCACGGAGTCGCGGGCGGCGGCGGAGAAGGGCGGCCAGGTGGTGGCCTCGGCGGTGGCCTCGATGCAGGACATCACGCAGGCCTCGACGAAGATCGCCGAGATCATCACGGTCATCGACGAGATCGCCTTCCAGACCAACCTGCTCGCCCTCAACGCGGCGGTGGAGGCGGCCCGGGCCGGCGAGCAGGGCCGCGGGTTCGCGGTGGTGGCGGCGGAGGTCCGCAACCTGGCCCAGCGCAGCGCGGCGGCGGCCCGGGAGATCAAGGGGCTCATCCGCGACTCCGTCCAGAAGGTTCGGGACGGCTCGGCGCTGGTGAACCAGTCGGGGCAGACGCTGGGAGAGATCGTGGGGGCCGTGAAGCGGGTGTCCGGGATCGTCGAGGAGATCGCGGCGGCCTGCCGCGAGCAGTCCCAGGGGATCGACCAGGTCAACCGCGCGATCACCCAGGTGGACGGCGTGGTGCAGCAGAACGCCACGCAGACGGAGGACCTCTCGTCCACGGCGCAGTCGCTCTCCGGACTGGCCCGGACGCTGGAGTCCCTGGTGGGACGCTTCACCCTGCAGGACGGCGCCGCCCCGGCGC
>JBBIOF010000380.1:0-3511 GCA_037443505.1 Candidatus Rokuibacteriota bacterium | reverse complement strand
GTCGCTCAGCACGCGCTCCAGGAACGCCACCGCCCGCCGCTCGGCCCAGGAAGGCCGCCCGGGCCGGGCGCTCTCGAGGAAGCCCACGTGGCCGCCCCTCGCCGGGCGCTCCACCTCCACGTGGGCCGGCAGCGAGCCCGGGTCGGGCAGCGCCGCCGGCGGCACGAACGGGTCGTCGAGCGCGCTGATGAGGAGCGCCGGGCGGCGGATCCGCCCGAGGTACGGGCCAGAGCTCGACCGGGTCCAGTAGTCCCGCTCGTCGGCGAACCCGTGGAGCGGTGCCGTCACCGCGCGGTCGTACTCGGCGAACGTGCGCGCGCGGCGCACCGCCTCCACGTCCACGAAGCCGGGAAACCGCCGCGCCTTGTCCTCCACCTTCCGCCTGAGCGTGCGCAGGAAGCTCGCCGTGTAGACCGCCCGGCGGACGCCCCGGTCCAGGACGGCGGCGCAGGCCGCGAGGTCGAAGGGCACGGAGATCGCGACGGCGCCGGCCACCTGCTCGGGCACGTCCTCCTGGCGCTCCCCCAGCCACTTGAGCAGGACGTTGCCGCCGATGGACACGCCGACCACCCCCAGCCGGCTGTCCGGCTCGCGCCCGGCCAGCAGGCGGACCACCGCGTCCAGGTCGCCGGTGTCTCCGGAGTGGTAGAAGCGTGGCAGGCGGTTCAGCTCGCCGCTGCACGACCGGAAGTGGAGCACCGCCCCCCGCCAGCCCCGGGCACGCGCCTCGGTCAGCAGGCCCGCCGCGTAGTGGGACCGGGCCGAGCCCTCGAGGCCGTGGAGCACGAGCAGCAGCGGAGCGCCCGCGGGCCCGTCCAGCCAGTCCAGGTCGACGAAGTCGTCGTCGGAGGTGGGAACCCGCTCGCGCCTGAGCGGCAGCCGCCGCCGACGCACGAGCGGGCCCCAGACCGTCTGCAGGTGGGGGTTGCGCGCCCACCAGGGCGGCGCGTAGACCGCGGGCGCACTGGCGCGCCCCGCGGCCCCGCCCATCGCGCCGCGGCTACTCCTGCCCCGCCAGCAGCAGCTTCACCACCTCGGGCGCGATCTCCCGCGCTCGCTGGTCGAGCTGCGCCTCGGTCAGGTTGGCGATGGGATGGGGCATGACCAGGAACCGGTAGTAGGGCAGCCCCCACTGCTCGGCCATGGCCCGGCCCGTCACCTCGAACACGTCGGTCACGATCGACGCGGACGGGATGCCGGCCTTCTCGAGGAGGATGCCGTCGAGCACACTGCCCGACGAGCAGGACCCTCAGTCGCCGATCCCGGCCACCATCACGTCCGCGGCGGCCCGGACCTCCTCGATGATCTCCGCGTGGGCGGGCACGCTGGCGTTGCGCTTGCGCCACATGCGCACGGACGCGGCGCCGTGGTCCCGGACCAGCACGTCCCCGATCTTCTGCAGGAGCCGGTCGGAGTTGAACTTGGTGTTCTCGATGAGCGCCACCCGCCGGCCCTCCAGCGACGCCGGCCTGGGGGCCCAGGCGATCGGACGGGCGACCGCCTCGGTGGTGGGGTCCAGGAGCTTGATCATCGTCTGACCTCCTTGGTCACCGCCTGCGACGCGCGCTTGCTGCCCCAGCCGGGGACGTACGCCGAGAAGGCGCCCGCCCGGCCGCCGGCCGCCACGACGAGGATATCATCGGGGGTCTCCACCAGGGGCCGCATCAGGGTCTCGTCGCCGGGCTTGATCTCGCCGGCCATCCGGTGCGTGCGCTTGAGGTGGGCGTGGGAGTTGTGGGTGCGCTCCCAGACGAAGCGGCGGACGTCGGCCTTCGTCCAGCCGTCCCCCGCGATGGTCCGCATGTGCTCGCCCGCCAGGATCACCATGTACTGCGGCTGGCCCATCACGTTCCCCGAGATCCGCATGTCGTCGGCCAGCGTGGTCAGCACGCCCTCCGCCGTGCGGGAGAGCTGGTTGTAGAACTGGTGGGGCGCCTCGGCCGCCATGACGGTGACGGCGCTCTGCTCGGGACGGAAACCCCGCTCCACGTGCAGGGGCGGCCACGGGCTCTCCGCCTCGTTCTCGGCGATCACGTAGGAGAGCTTGCCCGGGTGGCCCAGGGTGCCGCGGTCCAGCGTGCCCGGCCGCGAGCCGCACACGTTGCGCATGACCAGCCGGACCGCCCGCCCGATGGTGAGGTTGGCCCGCCAGCCGGGCCCGAACAGGTTGTCGCCGCAGTTCACGTCCAGCTCGCGGGCCACGGGCCCGTTGACGACGATCAGCACCCCGGCGCCCGCGGTGGAGGTGCCGGGGCCGTGATAGCACCAGGCCGGGTCGGCCATGGCCTCCACGGCGGCCCGCACCACGGGAAGGTACTCCGGCCTGCAGCCCGCCATGACGGCGTTGATGGCCAGCTTCTCGGCGGTGACTGAGACGGCCCGGTGCTCGATCCGGGCCACCTCCTCGCCCGGGTCCAGCCCGGCAGCCTCCAGCATGGCGGCCACCCGGGCCTCGGTGGGCGGGACGACCGGCAGGCCGTCCGTCCATCCCTGCTGGAAGCAGAACTCGATCAGGTCGGTGTCGTCGTGGACGGCGTGACGCCTGGACGAGAGCTCGACGGGCATGGAAGCCTCCTGGCGCGGGGGCGCCGGTGTACCTTCAGATGCGAGCGGCCGGCCCCGGGATTCGGCCCGCCCGCCTCACCCCTCCACCCGCACCGTCACCGAGCGGCTGGAGCCGAAGGTCGGCACGATGGCCGAGTGCTTGCCGGGGCCGCCGGCGACCACCACCATGACGTCGTCAGGGGACGGGGCCAGCGCCACCGTGTCATCAGGTCCCCGGTCCCGGAAGCGGGCGGGGTCGATGGCGGCGAACCGGGCCAGGTTCTCGGCGCTGAACGCCCGGAGCGGCACCCGGGCCCGCTCCCAGAACGCGCGCTTCAGGTCGGCCTTCGACCAGCCCGAAGCGGCGATGGTGTGGGCGTGCTCGGGGCCCAGGAGGAGCAGCGGCTCGCCCCCCAGGTACACGTTGTTGTTGCCGCTCGTGGCGGCCGTGCCCGCCAGCGTCCGCAGGAGCGCCTCGGCCGTGGTGGAGCCGTGGTCGTTCACGTTGTGGGGCGCCTCCGAGGCGCAGACGGTGACGCAGCTCTCCTCCCGGCGGAACCCCCGCTCGACGTGCAGCGGCGGCCAGGGCGAGACCTCCTCGTGCTCCGCCAGGCAGTAGGCGAGCTTGCCGGGATGCCCGAGCGTCGCCCGGTCCACCGAGCCGGGAGCGGCGCCCCCGACGTTCTGGAGCACGAGCCGGAGCGCCCGTCCGATGACCGCGTTGGCGCGGTGCCCGCCGCCCAGCGCGTTGGTCCCGGCGTTGACCCCTACCCGCCGCGCCACCGGGCCGGTCACGATCACCAGGGGCGTGCACGGGTGCGTGGTCGTCTGGATCGCGGCCAGGTTGAACGCGGGCTCGGCCACCGCCCGGACGGCCGCGACGACCAGGGGCAGGTGCTCCGGCCCGGCGCCCGCCAGCACCGCGTTCACGGCGACCACCTCGCGCGTCGCGACGCCCTGGCGGGGC
>JBBIOF010000379.1:0-3514 GCA_037443505.1 Candidatus Rokuibacteriota bacterium | reverse complement strand
CTCCGGGCGCTCTGCTATGATGGCCCTGCCGGAGCGGGACGACGCACTAGAACGCTTGCAGGAGGGAGTATGCGCCGGGTGGCGGTGATCGGAGTCGGAGTGACGAAGTTCGGCAAGCACGATCGCACCTCCGCCGAGCTGTTCGCGGAGGCGGCCCGCGAGGCCCTGGCCGACGCCGAGCTGTCGCCGTCGGCGATCCAGGCCCTCTACTACGGCAACGTGGTGGGAGGCGAGACCGAGAAGCAGCTCCACATGGGCCCGCAGGCCGCCTCCATCCTGGGCATCCCGGGCATTCCCACGACCCGCTTCGAGACCGCCTGTGCCTCGTCGCACGCCGCCTTCCGCCACGCGGTGATGGAGGTCGCGTCCGGCGTCTCCGACGTCGTGATGGTGGGCGGCGCCGAGCGTGTGCTCAACGTGCCCACCGCCGACTCCACGGCGTACTTCGCCTACGCCTCGGACGCCTCCTGGGAGCAGCCGCTGGGGCTCACCTTCCCGGGCGTGTTCGCGCTGGTGGCCCGGGCGCACATGACGAAGTACGGCACCACCGAGGAGCAGATGGCCCACGTGGCCGTGAAGAACCACCGGCACGCGACGCTCAACCCCAAGGCCCAGTTCCAGAAGGAGATCACGCTGGAGCAGGTCCTCAAGTCCGCCTACGTGGCCGACCCGCTCAAGCTCTACGACTGCTGCCCGTTCACGGACGGCGGCGCCGCCGTGATCCTCGCCGGCGAGGAGGTGGCGCGGCGGCACCCGCGCGCCGTGTGGGTCCTGGGCTCCGCGGCCGCCTCGGACTTCATGCTGCTGCAGGACAAGAAGGACCTCGCCCGGGTGGCCGCCACCGAGCGCGCCGCCGCGGCGGCCTACCGGCAGGCGGGGCTCGGGCCGAAGGACGTGGACGTGGTGGAGCTGCACGACTGCTTCACCATCGCCGAGATCGTGGCCACCGAGGGCCTGGGCCTCTTCGAGCCCGGCACGGGAGGTCTCGCGGCCGAGAAGGGCTGGACCAGCCTGGGGGGCAAGGTCCCCGTGAACCCGTCGGGCGGGCTCAAGGCCAAGGGCCACCCCATCGGAGCCACCGGGGCGGCCCAGGTGGCGGAGATCGTCACCCAGCTTCGCGGCGAGGCGGGCCGGCGGCAGGTGGACGGCGCCCGCACCGGGCTCGTCCACACCCTCGGCGGCAACACCGCCACCGTGCTCGTGAGCGTGTTCGGCCGTGACTGACACGGTGATCACGCTCCGCGACTTCTTCCAGGGGGCCCGCGAGGGCCGGCTCACCGGCATCCGCTGCGGCCGGTGCGGCGAGCTGGCCATCCCGCCGAAGGAGTTCTGCCCGGGGTGCCACCAGCGGGCCTGGGAGCCGGTGCCGCTCTCGGGCGACGGCACCATCGCCAGCTACACCGTGATCCGGGTCGCTCCCGCGAGCCACGCGGCCGAGGCTCCCTACGCGGTCGCCGTGGTGAGGCTCGCGGAGGGCGTGGCGCTCTTCGGCCGGATCGTGGACATCCCGCTCGACCAACTGTCGGTGGGCCTGCCGGTCCGCTTCCGGCCCATCGTGCGCGGCGACCAGACCGCCGTCGGGTTCGGCCCAGCCTGACGGCGGGCGTGCACGGCGACTGTGCAGCGTGGCCAGCCGCCGTGCACGTGCCGGCCGCCGTCTCCACCCCCGCGAGGACGCACCCCCCGGCCCTCCCGCCAGTCCCGGCGGTGACTTACCCGCCGCGGGATCACGGCACCCCGGGTTGGCGTCGTGATTGCCCGCTGACGACCCGCGGACGTGGCACACCCGGGAAAGGGGGATCTCATGACCGAGGGCCAGGTCACGCGAACGCTCCTGCTGAAGGCTGACCTCGCTGGCGCCGAGGGCGTGATGATGGAGGTGGAGGTCGCCCCCGGGGGCTACGTCGAGAAGCACTCCCACCCCGGCTACGATCTCTTCTACGTGCTGGAGGGCAAGGGCCTGCTGGAGGTCGAGGGGCGCGAGCCGACCCTCCTCGAACCCGGGCGCGCCGTCTACATCGAGCCCCACCGCGAGCACTTCGCCGTCAACCTCGAACCGGACCGGCCCCTGAGGGTGGTCGCCCTCTGGATCGGGGGGCAAGAGGCGAGGCCGGCGACGCACACCGTGGCGGTCCCGGTCCTCGATCCCGCCAGGGAGCGCGAGCGCCTGTCCGCGTAGCGGGCGGAATCCCGCCGTAACTACCTGGCGTTGACCGTGGTCGGCCTGCCCTCCTCGCCCATGAAGACCACCAGGATCTTCACGGGCACCGAGCCCTTGTTGAAGGCCTGGTGCCAGCGGTCGACGTCCTCGAGGAACGCGCTGCCGGGCCCGTACTCCCGCGGCTGGCCGCCGTCGGCCTGCACCGTGAGGGTCCCCTCCAGCACGTGGACGAAGACCGGCACCGGGTGCTGGTGCCGGGCCGTGCGGCCGCCCGGCTCGAGCACGCCGATCACCGAGACGATCTCGGCCTGCCCGGTCTTCGGGTACGCGATCCTGATGTCGCTGGCTGTCTTGCCGCTCTTCAGCACGGGCGTCGTCTTGAAGCCCTTCGGCAGGGCCTGGTCGTCGCCGGCGGGCGGCTGCGCGATCCCCACGGCGGCGAGGACCAGGATCGCGAGCATCGCGACCGCAAGGTATCTCATGTGGCCTCCTCCCGGGTTCTGCCGGTGCCGTGCGCGCGCCGCCCCGGACCGGCTCAGTAAGTCAGGCAGGGCGTGCCCTCGCGCAGGAACTCCACCAGCGTGGCGCCCCCGACGATCTTCGCCCCCGGCACCAGCTTGCCCTCGTCCAGTCCCCGTCGCTTGAAGCAGGGCGAGCAGACGTAGATGGCTCCGCCGCTTGCAGTGAAGTCGCTGATGAGCTGCTTGAGGGGCGCGAACCCCTCCTCGTGGATGTCGTCGGCGTACCCGTCCACGGCCAGCCGGACGCCCTCGGTGGACAGGAACGCCACCGTCTCCCGCTCGGAGCCCACGGCCGCGTTGGCCACCACGAAGCCCACGGTGGCCCGGTCGGGGTCGTCCTTGGCGTGGGTGATGCTGACACAGAATCGTCCCGCCATGACTCACGCCTCCTTCCGCTGGATGTAGAACGTGGTCCCGTCGCCCCCGAGCAGCCGGTGGCCGGTGATCCGGCACCACGCCGGCAGGTCCTCACGGGCCGCCGGGTCCCGGCACACCAGCATGAGCACCTGGCCCGCCGCCAGCCGATCGACTGCCAGCTTCACCGCCAGGACCAGCTCGCCGCACCGGCGGTCGCCGCCGTCGAGGACCGCGTCGGCCCGGGTCGCGCCGTTGCCGGTCACCGCTTCCTCACGAAGTGGCGCGGGCCCGCCGAGCCCAGGTACTCGTGGCCGGTCATCCGGCACCAGGCCGGCACGTCCTCGCGCAGGCCGGGGTCCGTCGAGCGGATCTCCAGCACCCGCCCCGGCGCCAGGGCCGCCATCACGCTCCGCACCTTGAGCAGGGCGGCGTCCTCGCACCCGCTCGAGCCCAGGTCGCACAGCGCGTCGGACTC
>JBBIOF010000378.1:0-3515 GCA_037443505.1 Candidatus Rokuibacteriota bacterium | reverse complement strand
CCTCCCACAGGGGAGTATAGCGCCCTAGGACATTATTTACACAGGAGTCATTAGTTGGACTACCTCGTCGCGGTCCTGCTGCCGCAGCTCCTGCACGGCCTGGTCTTCGGGGCCGCGCTGGGGCTGCTGGCGCTGGGCCTGACCGTGATCTTCGGGCTCCTGGGCGTGATGAACTTCGCGCACGGCGAGCTCTACATGCTCGGAGCCTACGCGGGGCTCGCGGTGATCGGGGCCACCGGGTCGTTCTGGGTGGCCCTGGTCGCCGCGCCCCTGCTGGTCGGGGCCCTGGGCGCCGTGACCGAGGTCCTCACGCTGCGCCCGCTCTACCGGCGCGAGCCCCTGTACGGCCTCATCCTCACCTTCGGCCTCGCCCTGGTCTTCCGGGAGGCGGCCCGCCAGGTCTGGGGCGGCGACATGCGCCGCATCCTGCCCCCCGTGAGCGGCTCCACGCCGCTGCTGGGCATGACCTACCCCAACTACCGCCTGTTTCTCCTGGTCGTCTCCTGCCTGCTGCTGCTGGGCATCTGGCTCTTCTTCACCCGAACGCGGGCGGGCATCCTGGTGCGGGCCGCCGTGCAGGACGCCGAGATGCTGGACGGCCTGGGCGTGGACGTGCCGCGGCTCTTCACCCTCACCTTCGCGGGCTCGGCGGCGCTCGCGGCGCTGGCCGGCCTCCTCCTCGCCCCGGTGTTCACCGTCTACCCGCAGATGGGGGTGGAGATGATCCTGCTGGCCTTCATCGTCGTCATCCTGGGGGGCATGGGCTCCCTGGGGGGCTCGGTGGTGGCCGCCTTCGTCATCGGCATCGCCCAGAGCCTGCTCACCCTCTGGATGAACCCGCAGCGGGTCGCCATCGCCATCTTCGGCATCATGATCGTGGTCCTGATCGTCCGGCCCCGCGGCTTCTTCGGGCGGGAAGGCGTCCTTGAGTAGCCGCCGGCCCTGGCGGGCCCTGCTGGTCTTCGCGGCGCTGGCGGCGCTGCCGCTCGCGCCCGGGGTGAGCGACTACTACCTGCTGCTGGCCTTCGACGCGCTCCTCTTCGGCACCGTGGCCATGGCCCTGGATCTCCTCATCGGCTACACGGGGCTGGTGTCCTTCGGCCACGCCGCGTTCTTCGGCCTGGGGGCCTACGCCACCGCGGTGCTGCTGGAGCGGGGCGTGCTCTCGCTCTGGGCCTGCCTGGGCGCGGCCATCCTGGTGGTGGGCCTCTACGCGCTGGTGGTGGCCTACTTCGCCACCGCCCGGCGGGGGATCTACTTCGCCCTGCTCACCCTGGTGTTCGCCGAGGTGGTGTACACGTTCTTCCGCTACACCCAGACGTTCGGCGGCTCCGACGGCATCCAGGGCCTGCCGCCGGCCCAGCTCCTGCCGGGTGTCGCCGTGGACACGCCGCTCCGGAACTATTACCTGGTCGTCGCCTACCTGGCCTTCGCCTGGCTGGTGTGCCGCGTGCTGGTCGCCTCCCACTTCGGCCGGGTGCTGATCGCCATCCGGGAGAACGAGGACCGCGCCCGCTTCCTCGGCTACCGGGTCCAGCGCTACAAGATGACGGCCTGCCTCCTCTCGGCCCTCCTCACGGGCCTGGGCGGCGCCCTCTACCCCGGCCGGGCGGCCTACGCCACGCCGGACCTCATGCTGTGGACGGTCTCGGGCGAGTTCATCATCATGGTGATGATCGGCGGGCTGGGGACGCTGGTCGGGCCCGTCATCGGCGGCGTCTTCTTCGTGGTCCTGCAGGAGAAGGTATCCTCGTACGTGGACTGGTACTTCCTGGTGATCGGCCTGGTCCTGGTCGCCATCGTCCTCTTCATGCCCCACGGCCTGGTCGGCCTCCGGCGGACCGGACGGCTGGGGCCCCGGCGGGCGCCGGCGTGACCACCGACGGCGCCGTCCTCGAGGTCCGCGGCGTCTCGAAGAGCTTCGGGGCCCTGGCCGCGCTGACCGGCGTGAGCCTCACCGTCCGCGCGGGGGAGATCTTCTCGGTCATCGGCCCCAACGGCGCCGGCAAGTCCACGCTGTTCAACGTCATCGCCGGGCTCCACGCGCCCACCACGGGCCGGGTGGTCTTCCGGGGCGAGGACATCACCGGGCTGCCGCCCGAGGCCATCACCCGGCGCGGGCTCGCCAAGACCTTCCAGATCACCAACGTCTTCCCCGGCATCACGGTCTTCGAGAACGTGCGGGTCGCCGCGCAATCGCGGGCCGCCGTCTCCGGGCGCCCGGCCTCGCTCTGGCGCCTGCCCGACGTCGAGCCGCAGGTGATGGGCCTGCTGGAGGCCTTCGGCCTGGCCCACCGCCGCCACGAGCGCGCCGAGAACCTCTCGCACGGCGAGCAGCGCTACCTCGAGATCTGCCTCGCGCTGGCCACCGAGCCCTCGCTGCTGCTCCTGGACGAGCCCACGGCCGGCATGACCCCCGGGGAGACCCGCGAGGCCACGGCGCTGCTCAGGAAGACCGCCCGGGCCCGCGACCTCACGGTGCTCCTGATCGAGCACGACATGAGCGTCGTCATGGGCGTCTCGGACCGCGTGGCGGTGCTCCACTTCGGCGAGAAGATCGCGGAGGGCCCGCCGGAGGCCGTCCGGAGCGACCCGCGGGTGGTCGACGCCTACCTGGGCGGCGCGGACGGCTGATGTTCCGCGTCACGGACCTCCACGCCGGCTACGGGGCGACGCCCATCCTCTTCGGCGTCTCGCTGGAGGTGGGGGAGGGCGAGGCCGTGGCGCTCCTGGGTCGTAACGGGATGGGCAAGACCACGCTGGTCAAGACCGCCATGGGCTTCCTGCGCCCCTGGCGGGGCGCCGTGGAGCTGGACGGCCGCCCCCTGGCGGGCCTGGCGCCCCACGACATCGCCCGGCTCGGCGTGGGGCTGGTGCCCGAGAACCGCCGGATCTTCCCGGGGCTCACCGTCCGCGAGAACCTGGAGCTGGGGCTCTCGGCCGCGGCCGGCCGCCCGGCGGCGCTCCGCGGGCCGCGGCTCGAGGAGGTGTTCGAGCACTTCCCGCGGCTCCGCGAGCGCCTGGACCAGCCGGGCCGCACGCTGTCGGGCGGCGAGCAGCAGATGCTGGCCATCGCCCGGGTGATGATGGCGGGCGCACGGCTCATCCTGCTCGACGAGCCCACCCAGGGCCTGGCCCCCGCGCTGGTCCGCCACGTGCGCGACATGATCCGGGCGCTCAAGCAGCGCGGGGTCACGGTGCTCCTGGTGGAGCAGAACGCCCGCATGGCGCTCAGCGTCTGCGACCGCGGCTACGTCATGGAGAAGGGCGCGATCGTGTTCGAGGGTCCGGCCCGGGACCTGCGCGAGAGCCCGGTGACCCGCGAGAAGCTGGGCGTCTGATCCGTCGATGGGGGCTCCGGGCGCCCGGCCGCGGGGCCGGCCCCGGACGCAGCGAGGCGCGAACGAGCGGTGAGGATACGACCGGCCACCCTCCCGGGAGGCGCGGGCTGGCGGCCGACGCTGGCCAGGCTGGCCCTCGCCCTCGCGCTGCTGGGCGGCCTGGTGTGGGCGCTG
>JBBIOF010000377.1:0-3519 GCA_037443505.1 Candidatus Rokuibacteriota bacterium | reverse complement strand
CGATTCGCGCGGCCGGCTCGCCCGCACCGGCCAGCATGACGCCCAGCGTGTCGAGCGCGGCGCGCCGCACCTGCCCGAGCGCCTCGGGCGGACAGTCCGCCAGGGCCGTCTTGACGACGAACTCCGCGATGCGGGCGACGGCGGTCATCGGATGGCGCCGGCGGCCGCGGGGGCCGGGACGGCAGGAACGGAGGTGGCCGACGGCGCCGGCGGGGATGGAGCGACGACGGTGTGGGTCATGGCCCGGCCATTATAACGGCTGCCGGGAGCGCGGCCGGCCCCTCGGACCGGTGAACGGGTCGCGTGATCGAGAGGCGGACGGCCCGGTCGAGCCGGGCGTCGATGGCGTCCACCGGATCCGAGCTTGCCGCACTGGGCAGCACGGGGCTTGCAGCACCAGGTCCCTGGCCCGTCACGGGACCGTGCAGGAACCTGCAGTGGCGGCGCGCGGCCGCGGAGGAGGAGGGCGCATGGCGAGATACAGTCGGAAGGCCGGCAGGTCGGTCGAGCGGGCGATGCACCGCATGAAGCGGGGGAAGCTCAGGAGCGGCCGCAGCGGGAAGAAGGTGCGCAGCCGGGAGCAGGCGATCGCCATCGGGCTCAGCGAGGCGCGGCACAAGGGCGCCCGGGTCCCCGCGCCTCCGAAGGGCGGGCGCCGGAAGCGACGGAAGCGGACCTCGCCCCGCCGCGGCCGGTAGGCCCGCCTCCACCGGCCCGGCCGCGCTCAGCGGTAGGCGTCGGGAGACTGCTTGACGGTCCTCCAGAATTCCGGGTCGTGGCCCGGGAACACCCGGCCGCCCACCAGCCGCGCCAGCGTCTTGAGGCGCTTGATGGAGTGCAGCGCCTGCGTCGGGCTCCAGACCACGCCCGGCACGCGCTCGGCGTCCAGGTGCTCCTGCCAGTAGCAGGCGTCGGCCGCCAGGATCACCGGCCCGGTCTCGGGCAGGTCCACCAGGAGCGACTGGTGCCCCGGGGTGTGACCGTCCGTGCGCAGGACAGTGACGCCGGGGGCCAGCTCGGCGTCGCCGTCGAGCAGGCGCCACCGGGCGTCCGGGAAGTCGAAGTTCTTCCGGTAGTAGAAGTGCTGGAAGATCGGGGGCGGGTGGTGGGCGAAGGCGTACTCGTCGCGCTGCACCACCAGCTCGGCGTGGGCGGCGAACAGCTCGGCGCCCCCCGCGTGGTCGTAGTGGAGGTGCGAGAGCACGACCACGTCGATGTCCCCCGCCTCGAGCCCGAGGGCGTCGAGGCGGTGGACCAGGAGGTCCGCGTCGGTGAAGCGGGCCACCGGGTCGTTGCGCAGGAGCCCGGGCACGGCCCGGGGAGACAGCCCGGTGTCGAACAGGATCGTGCCGTCGCCCGTGCGCACCAGCCAGCAGGGCACGGGGATCTGCACCCGCTCCGCGGAGAAGTCGCCGAAGAAGAGCCCCGCACGCGCGAGGCCGAGGAAGCCGTTCTGCAGCGCGTACAGGGCCTGGACCGGCATGCCGCGGCAATCATACACCAGGCCCCGCCTACTCCTTCACGGCGCCGCCCAGCAGGCCCCGGACCAGGTGGCGCTGGAGCAGGAAGACGACCAGGACGGGCGGGACGCTCGCGAGGACCGCCGCGGCGGCCACGTCCCCCCAGGGCACCTCGAAGACCCCGGGGAAGAGCGCGAGCGCCACGGGCGCCGTGCGGCTGGCCTCGGTGGCCGTGAAGGTGTAGGCGAAGAGGAACTCGTTCCACGAGAAGAGGAAAGTGAGGACCGCCGCCGCGGCCACGCCCGGCGCCGCGGCGGGCAGCAGCACGTGCCAGAGCGCAGCCAGGCGGCCGGCGCCGTCGACGAAGGCCGCCTCCTCCAACTCGCGCGGCAGCTCCCGGATGAAGCCCGCGACCAGCCAGAGCACGAGCGGCAGCGCGAACGAGGTGTCGGCCAGGACCAGCGCCCACCAGGTGTCGCGCAGCCCGAGCGCCCGGACGATCAGGTAGAGGGGGGCCACGGTGGCGATGGCGGGGAAGGCGGTGCTCAGCACGACCCCGAGCAGAAGCAGGCGCCGGCCGGGCACCGGCAGGCGGGCCAGCGCGTAGGCCCCCAGCGTGCCGAGCGCCGCGGCGAGCGCGGTGGTGAGGACGGCCACGGCGGCGCTGTTGGCCAGCGCCCGGGGCATCGGGCTCGCGGTGAGCACGGCGACATAGTGCGCGAGCGTGAGGCGCGTGGGCCACCCCCGCCCGAGGTCCAGGAGCTCCGCGGACGGGGTGAGCGAGGTGAGGACCTGCCAGGCGACGGGCAGGGCGTAGGCGGCCAGGAGCAGGAGGACCAGCAGGTCCCGGGTCACGCGCGGGCCTCCACCCGCTCGAGGCTCCGGAGGTAGCCCCATGCCACCAGCGCGACGAGCACGAACACCACCACCGCGACGGCGGCCCCGAAGCCCATCTGGAGGGTCTGGAAGAGATGGCGGTAGGCCTGCACCGTGAGGGTTTCGGTCGATCCGCCCGGGCCGCCTCCCGTCAGCACGAACATCAGGTCGAACGCCCGCAGCGCGTCGAGGGTCCGGAAGAGCGCCGCCACCGTCAGGACCGGGGCGAGCAGCGGCAGCGTGATGGACCGGAAGGCGCTCCAGCGCCCGGCGCCGTCCACGGCGGCCGCCTCGTAGACCGCCGGCGGCAGGCCCACCAGCCGCGCGTACGCGAGGAGGGCGAGGAAGGGGGTGGTCCGCCAGACGTCGGCGGCGATCAGTGCGGGCAGGGCGAGCGCCGGATCGCCCAGCCAGTTGACGGCCCGGCCGCCCAGGAGCCGGTTCACCAGGCCGGCCGTGGGGTGGTAGAGCCACTCGAACGTCCTGGCGGTCACGACGCCGGGCAGGCACCACGGCAGCAGCAGCAGGCCTGCGGTGACGGCCCGCAGGCGCCGCTGGGCGCGGAGGGCCAGCGCGAGCCCCACGCCCAGGACCACCTCGAGGGCCACCGACGCGGCGGTGAAGACCACGGTGACCCGCACGGCGTTCCAGAAGGCGGGGTCGCCGGCGAGGAACCGGTAGTGCCGGAACCCCACCGGCTCGACGATGCCGAACACGGGGACCCGCTGCTCCAGCGAGAGCCACACCACCCACAGGACGGGATAGAGCGTCACGCCGGCCAGCACCACCAGGGCGGGCGCGAGGAGCACGAGCCCGAGGCGGCGCGCACTCACCGGGCGCCCGCCAGGAAGTACTCCAGCCGGCGCCGGGCGTCCGTCAGCGCCCGGCCCGGCGTCTTGACGCCGACGATGGCCGCGGACAGCTCGGGCTGGAGCGTCGCCGAGAGGGTCTGGTACCAGGGGGTGACGGGTCGGGGCCGGGCGCCCTCGAAGATGGCCCTGAGGTCGGGATCGTCCACCAGCTCGGGCCGCGTAGGATGGAGGCCGACGGCCTCGGCGATCCGCCGCTGGGCCTCCGGGCGGGTGAGGAAGCGGACCAGCGCCCACGCGGCCTCCGGGTGGGGCGTCCGCGCGCTGATGCCGAGGTGGGCGCCGCCGAGCGCGCCGCCGCCCGGCAGCGGCGC
>JBBIOF010000376.1:0-3527 GCA_037443505.1 Candidatus Rokuibacteriota bacterium | reverse complement strand
GATGCGAGGACGCTCGCGCATGGTCGGCGTCGGCGGCACCGACCACCGGGTTGGTGAAGAACGAGCCGCACGAGCGGCGGTTCTCGTCGCCCGGGTCGAGGACCATGGACTTCGCGCGGCGGACGGCCAGCACGCTCTCCCGGACGTCGGCCAGCGAGGGCGCCGCGACGCCGCGGGCGGCCAGGTGGCGCTCCACGTCCCCGTAGCGCACGGCGGCCAGCCCGCCGGGCGAGAGCCTGTACGTGACCGCGAGGACGACCCACCGTCCCGGCTCCCGGCTCTTGAAGCGGCTGTCGCGGTAGGCGAACCCGCACTCGCGCCCGTCGAGCGTGACCACGCGCCCGGTGGTGCAGTCGAGCGCGCGCACGGCCGTCAGCGTCTCGCTCACCTCCTGGCCGTAGGCGCCCACGTTCTGGATGGGGGTGGCGCCCACCAGACCGGGGATCCCGCTCAGGCACTCGAGGCCCGCCCAGCCTCGCTCCACGGCCAGCCGGACCAGGTCGTCCCAGGGCTCGCCCGCGGCGGCCGTCACCTCGACCCCGCGCCGCACCGGGCGGGCCTCCACGCCCCGCAGCGCGACCTTCACCACGAGCCCGTCCACCCCCTCGTCGGCGACGACCAGGTTCGAGCCGCCGCCCAGGACACGGAAGGGCAGCCCGCGACGGCGGGCCCAGTCGAGCGCCTCGCGGACGGTGGCCTCGTCCTCCGCCTGGAGGAAGAAGCGCGCCGGGCCGCCCACCCCGAGCGTGGTGTGCGGCGCCAGCGGGACGTGCTCGAGGGGGGTCAGCGCGATCGCCCGGCCTCCCGGAGGGCGAGCCAGACAGTGGCGGGTCCGCGGGGGCGCGCCGCGATCATCGCGACCACCCTAACACCGACCGGCCCCCGCTTGACACTCCGGCGCGCCCCCTGCGTCCCTGTCCGGGAGCCGTTGCGCGCCGCTGGCCGGGGAGCGCCGGTCAGGTAACATACCGGGGCAGCGTGTCTCACGAGAGCGATCACGTCGCGCGCGCGGCGGACCTCGTGGAGCGCCTGGACGCGGCGGCGACGCGGCGGCGGACGCCGTGCGGCGACGGCTCCATGACCTGGCGGACGTGGGGGCGCGGGCGTCCCCTGGTGCTGCTCCACGGCGGCAGCGGCTCGTGGACGCACTGGGTCCGCAACATCCCGGTCCTGTCCGGGCGCTTCGAGACCATCGCGCCCGACCTGCCCGGCTTCGGCGACTCCGACATGCCGCCTGGCGCGACGGGCGTCGACGGCGTCGAAGACCTCGTCGGGATCGTGGCGGCCGGCCTGGAGGCCCTGGTGCCCTCGCCGGCGCGGCTCGACCTCGCGGGCTTCTCGTTCGGGGGCATCGTGGCGGGATTCCTCGCCGCCCGCCTGGGGGATCGTGTCGGCACGCTGGCGCTGGTAGGGCCCAACGGCATGGCGCTGCCGCGCGGGCCGATGCGGCCGCTGGCGCCCGTCAGGCCGGGAATGAGCCCGGACGAGGAGCGGGCGGCGCATCGCTGGAACCTGGCGGCCCTGATGATCGCCGACCCCGACCGCATCGACGAGGACACCGTGACCATCCAGGCCCGGAACGTCCGGCGGACGCGATTCAGGATCGCCGGCGTCCCCGAGTCCGACCTGCTGGCGCGGGCCCTGCCGGCGGTGCGGGCGCGCCTGGTCGGCATCTGGGGCGGCCGCGACGCGTTCGCCGTCCCTCACCTGGAGGAGCGCCGCCGCCTCCTGGCCTCCATCCACCCCGGCGTGGACTTCCGGGTGATCGAGGGGGCGGGCCACTGGGTGATCTACGAGGCGGCCGACGCCGCCAACGCGGCGCTGCTGGACGCGCTCCGCGCTCCCTGAGCCGACGAGGGCCTCCGGGCGCCCCGACGCCCGGGGCGCCCGGGCCGGGCCGTGGCGCTGCACGGTCGCGCGATTCGTCCACGGGCCCGGAGCCCGCGTGGCGCCGGGTGGGGTAGAGTAGCGGGCGATGCTCGACACGGTACGCTCCTGGATCGAGGCGGCGCGGCGCGTGGTAGCGCTCACCGGTGCCGGGATCTCCACCGAGTCCGGCATCCCGGACTTCCGGGGCCCGCAGGGGCTGTGGACGCGCGACCCCGAGGCCGAGAAGATGGCCACCATCCAGCACTACCTGGCCGACGCGGAGGTGCGGCGGCGCGCGTGGCGCAGCCGGCTGGAGTCGCCCATCTGGACGGCCCGGCCCGGACCCGGTCACCTCGCCCTGGTGACGCTCGAGCGCCGCGGGAAGCTCGACACGCTCATCACCCAGAACGTGGACGGGCTGCACCAGGCGGCGGGATCGTCCCCGGACCGCGTGATCGAAATCCACGGCAGCGTGCGGGAGGTGGTGTGCCTGGAGTGCGGCGACCGGACACCGACCCGGCGGGTGCTGGACCGGGTGCAGGCCGGCGAGGAGGACCCCGCCTGCCCGCGATGCGGCGGCATCCTCAAGACGGCGACGGTGTCGTTCGGTCAGCCCCTGGTCGCCGCGGACCTGGCCCGCGCCGAGCGGGCGGCCCGCGGGTGCGACCTCCTGCTGGCGGTGGGCACCAGGCTGTCGGTGTGGCCGATCGCCGGCGTGGTCCCCGTGGCCAGGGAGGCGGGCGCCCGCGTGGTCATCGTCAACGCCGAGCCCACCGACATGGACCACCTGGCCGACGCGATCCTCCGCGGCCCCATCGGCCAGGTGCTCCCGCGCGTGGTGGACACGGGCAGCCCGCCCTGACGCCCGGCCAGGTGCCCGGTCGGGACCCGATCCCGCCGGACCTCAGCCCACGTGGCGCCGGAGGAACTCCAGGGTCCGCTGGCGCGCCTGCCGCGCGCTCGGCTCGTGGTAGCTGGCGCGCTCCTCGCAGTTGAAGCCGTGCCCGGCCGGGTAGATGTGCATGGGCACGCCGGGGTGGACGGCCCGGATCCGGTCCCAGTGCTCGCGGGGGATCGACTGGTCCGTCTCGCCGAAGTGGAGGAGCACCGGGCAGCGGGGCTGCTCGCTGGCGAAGTCGGCGATGGCGCCCCCGTAGTAGCCGACCGCGGCCGCGAGCCCGTCGATCCGGGTGGCGGCCAGCCACGCGAGGGAGCCGCCCATGCAGTAGCCCACCACGCCCACCGTGAGCTTCTCGGCCGCCAGCGCCCGCACGGCGGCGCGGACGTCCACGACCATCTGGTCCCAGCCCACCTTGCTCCGGAGCTCGCGCCCGCGCTCGATGTCGGCCTGACCGTACCCCATCGAGACGCCCCGCTCCACCCGGTCGAAGAGCGCCGGGGCCAGCGCCACGTAGCCGTCGGCCGCGTAGCCGTCGCAGACCTTCCGGATGTGGGAGTTGACGCCGAAGATCTCCTGGATGATCACCACGCCGCCCCGCGGCGCGCCCGAGGGGGCGGCCCGGTACGCGGACAGGGTGTGGCCGTCCTCGGCGGTGAGGCTGATGGTCGTGCCCATGGCGAGCCTCCTTCCCGCGGCCGGCGCGGCCGCGCGGCGTGGATTATACGCCGGGGCCGGTCCGCCGGGCTCGGGGTGTCAG
>JBBIOF010000375.1:0-3534 GCA_037443505.1 Candidatus Rokuibacteriota bacterium | reverse complement strand
GCGTGCGCGCCGGCCGGGCCGCGAGGCTCGCGGTGGACCTCGACCAGCGGGACCACCCGCTGGTGACCGCCCTCCTGGGCGCCGGGCCCGGGGCGCTCTCGCTCGACGGGCAGGAACCGGCCGCCGGGCCGGTGGCCGTCCACGACGCGCCGCCCGTGTTCCGCGCGGTCCCGCTCCGTGCGCCGGACGGCCAGCGCAAGGAGCCGCCGGGGCTCCTGCTGGTGAGCCCCACCTCCACCGGGCACGTGTCCTGGCTGGCTGGAATCCTTGGCCCCCGGCTGGCGGCGCTCCGTGCGGCCCGGGTGCTGGCCGGGGCCCACCAGCGCCTGGAGCACGAGCGGGCCCTGCTCCGGACCATCGTGGACGCCGTGCCCGACCCCGTGCTGCTCACGGACCGCGAGGGGCGCGTGCTGGTGGCCAACGCGCGCGCCGAGGCCCTGTTCGTCAGCGCCGAGCGGGAGAGCGAGGGCCGCCGGCGCGCCATCGCCCTGAACAACATGCTGTTCTCCGCGGCCCTCACCGGCCGGGTCATCGCCGGCCCCGCGCCCCGCCGCCCCGAGCTCCCCCTGGTGGATCCCGGCGACGGCTCCGACCTGATCTTCGAGCTGATCAGCACCGCGGCGCCGGGCACGGCCGGCGACATCGTCTCCATCCTGAGGAACGTCAGCGACCTGCAGCAGGCCGCCGAGGAGGTCCAGGACAACTACCGCAGGCTCCGGGAGGCGGAGGCCCAGGCCCGCGCGGAGCGGGACCGGCTCGACCTGGTCATCGACTCGGTGGCCGACCCCATCCTGGTCACCGACCCCGGCGGCGCCATCCTCCACATGAACGCCCCCGCCGAGCGCCTCTTCACCGCGCCGCCCGACGCGCCCGCCGAGGTCGCCGGCCGCGTGCGGTCCAACGACGCCCACTTCTCGTCGTTCCTGGCCAACGTGATGTTCGGCGACGACGTGCTGCGCTACCGGGGGCAGATCGGCCTGGTGGAGCCCCGGACGGGTGAGGCGCTGCCGGTGGAGGCCGTGGCCGGCAAGATCCTGGCCCACCGCAAGGAGCTGGTCGGCATCGTCACCATCCTCCACGACCGGCGGGAGGCCCTGGAGCGCGAGCGCCTGTACGAGCAGCTCCAGCAGGCGTCGGCGGAGCTGGAGGCGAAGGTGCAGCAGGCCACCGCGGAGCTGGTCAGCCAGAACGCGCTCCTCCGGCGGCAGGCCATCCAGCTCGAGCAGGCCTCCACGGCGAAGTCGCGCTTCCTCGCCAACATGTCCCACGAGTTCCGGACGCCGCTCAACGCCATCCTGGGCTACACGAGCCTGCTGCTCCAGGGCGTGCCCCACCCGCTGACGCCCGACCAGCGCAAGAGCGTCTTCCGGGTGGATTCGAGCGCGCGCCACCTCCTGGCCCTCATCAACGACATCCTCGACATCTCGAGGATCGAGGCCGGGAAGATGCCGCTGCACGTGGGAGCGTTCACCCTGCCCGAGCTGGTGGCCGAGGTCATGGCCGAGGTGGAGCCGATGATCTCCCGCAGCCGGCTGTCGGTGACCCGCGACGTGCCGCCGGGCCTTCCCCGCGTGCGGAGCGACCGGCAGAAGGTGAAGCAGATCGTCCTCAACCTGCTCACCAACGCGCTCAAGTTCACGCCCGCGGGCTGGGTGAAGGTGTCCGCGTCCTGGGACCGCGCCGCCGACACCGTCCGGATCGCCGTGGCCGACAGCGGGATCGGCATCGGCGAGGCGGACCGGAAGCGGATCTTCGAGGACTTCAGCCAGGCCGACAGCTCGCCCACCCGGGCCTACAGCGGCGCCGGGCTCGGGCTGTCCATCTCGCGGCGGCTGGCCGTCATGCTGCGCGGCGAGCTGACGGTGGCGAGCGCGCCGGGGCGGGGCTCGACCTTCGCGCTGGTGGTCCCGCGGGACCTGGAGGCCCGGTGAGCCCGCGGGCCGGGCGCTCGAACGCGTCTCCGGCGGAGCGCACGCGCGGCGCGGAGGCGCCCCTCATCCTCCTGGTGGACGACTTCCAGGACAACCGGGAGATGTACGCCCTCTACCTGACCTACACGGGCTTCCGGGTGGCCGAGGCCCGCGACGGCCGCGAGGCGCTGGAGCAGGCCTTCGCGCTCCAGCCCGACCTCGTCGTCATGGACCTCTCGCTGCCGGAGCTCGACGGCTGGGAGGCCACGCGGCGGCTCAAGTCCGACGAGCGCACCCGCCATATCCCGGTCATCGCGCTCACCAGCCACGCCCTGGAGGGCTTCTCGGAGGGCGCGCGCGCGGCGGGGTGCGACGCCTTCATCACCAAGCCCTGCCTGCCGGAGCAGCTCCTGCAGGAGATCCGCGCCCTGCTGGACGGCGCCCGCAGGGTGCCGCCGCGGAAGGGCCGCTGACGCGGGGCGGCGCCCGTGGCCAGGACCAGGCGACCCGCCGCGAGGGAGGCCCGCAGGCGGCCGCGTGCCCGGGCGGCCGCAAAGGGGGCGGCGGCCCCGGCGCCCCGGGACACGCTGGGCAAGTACGTCTACTGCGTGGTCGCGGCCAGCGAGCCCCAGCGGTTCGGCCCCGTGGGGATCGGCGCCAGGCCCGCCGAGGTCCACACCGTCAACTACAAGGACATCGCCGCGGTCGTCTCGGACACGCCCCTCGAGGTGCACGACCCCACCCGGGAGAACGTCCTGGCCCACGAGCGGGTCAACGAGATCGTGATGCGCCGCTTCACCGTGATCCCCATGTCCTTCGGGACCGTCTTCAAGACCCGCGACGACATCGTCGAGCTGCTCCGGGGCGCCTACGAGGCCTTCCGCGATGTCCTGGCGAAGATGGAGGACAAGCTGGAGTTCGGCCTCAAGGTCCTGTGGGACCGGGACGTCATGATCCGGGAGATCGAGAAGCAGGAGGAGGACGTCCGCCGGCTCAGGAGCGAGATCGCCGCCCGGAAGGGCTCCACCTACTTCGCCCGCGTCCAGTACGGCCGGCTGGTCGACGCGGCGCTCGGGACCCTCTCCGAGCGCTTCGTCTCGGACATCTTCAGCCGCCTCCGGGAGGTGTCGGTGGCCTGGCGGGCCAACAAGCCCATCGGCGACCGGATGATCATGAACGCCGCGTTCCTGGTCTCGCGCGACCAGGAGGCCGTCTTCGACGCGCGGGTCAAGGAGCTGGGCGTGCGGTACGACAAGCTCACCTTCCGCTACACGGGCCCGTGGCCGCCCTACAACTTCGTCAACATCCGGCTCAAGCTCGAGCGCTCCCCGGAGACGCGGTGATCCTCCTGGACAGCCTCCTCTGGAGCGGCCTCAGGTTCGTCCTCGGGCGCATCGCCCAGGCGGCGGACGCCGAGGTGGACGAGACGGAGCACCTGCGCGAGCAGCTGCTGGCGGCCCGGATGCGGCTCGAGCTGGGCGAGATCGGCGAGCACGAGTACGCGCGGCTGGAGAAGGCCGTCCTGCGGCGGATGCGGCAGGCCGCGCGGGGCCGCGGGCGCGGGCGCGGCGAGCGCGTCACCGGCGTGGAGGTGCGGACCTGGGACGACGAGTAGCGCCGGCGG
>JBBIOF010000374.1:0-3536 GCA_037443505.1 Candidatus Rokuibacteriota bacterium | reverse complement strand
TGGCCGCCTCGGCCACGGCGCCCGCCACCGCCGGCACCACGCGCGCATCGAACATGGAGGGGGTGATGTACTCCTCCGACAGCTCGCTCCGCCCCACGATCGACGCCAGCGCGTGGGCCGCCGCCAGCTTCATCTCGTCGTTCACCCGGCGGGCCCGGACGTCCAGCATGCCGCGGAAGAAGCCGGGGAAGCAGCAGGAGTTGTTGATCTGGTTGGGGTAGTCGGAGCGGCCGGTGGCCATGACCCGCACGTACGGCCCCGCCTCCTCCGGCTGGATCTCGGGGATGGGGTTGGCCATGGCGAAGACGATGGGATCCCGGGCCATGCCCTTGATGTCCTTCAGCGACACCACGCCCGGCCCGGACAGGCCGATGAAGATGTCGGCACCCCGGAGCGCGTCGCCCACCGTGCCCTTCACCCGGCGGGGGTTGGTGTGCTCGGCGAACCACTCCTTCATGGAGTTCATGTTCTCGGTGCGGCCCTTGTAGATGGCCCCCGCCCGGTCGCAGCCGATGATGTGCCTGGCGCCGGCCCGCATGAGGAGCCGCGCCGTGGCGATGCCCGAGGCCCCGGCGCCCGCGAAGACGATGCGCACCTCCGGCAGCTTCTTCTTCACGATCTTGAGCGCGTTGAGGATCCCGGCCAGGACCACCACGGCCGTGCCGTGCTGGTCGTCGTGGAAGACGGGGATGTCCAGGTCGCGCTGCAGCCGCTCCTCGATCTCGAAGCAGCGCGGCGCCGAGATGTCCTCCAGGTTGATGCCGCCGAACACGGGCGAGATCGCCTTCACGATGGACACGATCTCGTCGACATCCTTGGTGGCCAGGCACAGGGGGAACGCGTCCACCCCGGCGAACTCCTTGAAGATGAGGGCCTTGCCCTCCATCACCGGCTGGGCGGCCGAGGGCCCGATGTCCCCGAGGCCCAGGACGGCCGTGCCGTCCGTCACCACCGCCACCGCGTTCTGCTTGATGGTGAGGGCGTAGGCCTTCTCCGGGTCGTGGTGGATGGCCATGCAGACGCGCGCCACCCCCGGGGTGTACGCCATGGAGAGGTCGTCCCGGGTCTTGACCGGCATCTTGCCGCGCACCTCGATCTTGCCGCCCAGGTGCATGAGGAACGTGCGGTCGGAGACGTTGACGACCTTGACGCCGTCGAGCCCGCGCAGCCGGTCCACGATCTGCTGGCCGTGCCGCTCGTCGCGCGCCTTGAAGGTGAGGTCGCGGGTGATGGTCGTCTTGCCCACCTCGACCAGGTCGATGGCCCCGATGTCGCCGCCCGCCTTGCCGATCGCGGACGTCACCCGGCCGAGCATGCCGGGGCGGTTGTTGATCTCGAGGCGGACGGTGACGCTGTAGCTGGCGCTCGGCGCATTGATCATGGAAGCCTCTCCCTTGCCGGCGGGATCCCGTCGCCCGGCCCGGGCCGGCGCAACGCGTGACCGCTCGCCGCGGCGCCGGTATTCTACCGCGCGGGCGCGGGCGCGGACGGCCCGAAAAGGGCCCTGCTAGGGCGGTCGCCCGGCCCGGCTAGTCAGTCCGTCTCACGGGACAGCGGGCCGGCCCGCGGAGCCCGGCGCGTTGCGAGCCCCGGGTGGGCGTAGTAGGCTCAGGCGATCACGCGGAGGAGGCCTGATGATCGACGTCAAGACCGCCGACCGGGAACTGCAGACCTACATCCGGCCCCAGACGTTCCCCGTCGCGATCCGGATGCTCGGCCCCGGCGAGGAGATCCCCGAGCGGGCCCGGCGGCCGGCGCGCGACTTCAAGAAGCTCAGCATGAACTGCCAGGTCATCGACATGGCCCGGCGGTACGGGTGGACGCTGGCCCTCACGCGGGAGGACAGCCTCTGCTCGCTGGGCATCGCCGCCCTGGGCTTCGAGAAGCCCACGCACCTGCACAGCTCCGGCACCCTCTGCGAGGGGATGTACACGGAGACCAAGGAGGCGGGCCGGCGGTCCGAAGCCGCGGTGGACCGGTTCGCCCCGCGCCAGTACCACGCGCTCCTGGTGGCGCCGCTGGACCGGGCGACCTTCGAGCCCCACCTGGTGGTGGTGTACGCCAACCCGGCCCAGGTGATGCGGCTCGTCCAGGCCGCCCTCTGGAAGCGGGGCGGCAAGATCACGTCGTCCTTCGGCGGGCGCGTGGACTGCTCGGAGATCATCGTGACGACCATGCGCACCGACCGGCCGCAGGTCATCCTCCCCTGCTCTGGCGACCGGATCTTCGGGCAGACCCAGGACCACGAGATGGCCTTCACCATCCCCTGGGGCCAGATGGAGGACATCGTCGGGGGGCTCCGGGGCACCCACGCGGGCGGCATCCGGTACCCCATCACCCAGTTCATGGAGTACGAGGCGAAGATGCCGCCCCGCTACATGGAGGCCAACCGGCTCTGGGAGGCGGAGAAGGGCCGGGCCGGGTACACGGGCCGGGAGCGGGTGGTGGCCGCCTACAAGCGCTCCTTCGCCGACCGGGTCCCCGCCTACCCCATCGTGGCCTCGTTCGCCGGCACGCTGGACGGGCTGTCCATCGAGGAGTACTGCACCAACGTGCCGCGGGCCATCAAGGCCATGCTGAACTACTACGAGCGTTACCAGCCCGACGTGGTGCTCGCCTACAACGACCTGGCCAAGGAGGCCGAGGCCTTCGGCTGCCGCGTGAAGTACTCCGACTACGTGGTGCCGTCCATCGACCAGCACGTGCTGGCCGACGACAAGGCCAGGCTGGCGAAGCTCCGCATGCCGGACCCGTACGCGACGGCGCGCCTGCCGGGCTTCCTCGAGCAGTGCGAGGCCCTGGTGCGGGCCAGGCCGCCCGCGGCGCTCGGCGCCGTGGCGGTGGGCCCGTGGACCATCGCCATGCTCCTCCGCAACCCCGAGACCATGCTCCTCGACACCTTCGAGGACCCGCAGTTCATCCACGACCTGATGCGCGTCACCACCGACTTCTGCAAGCTCTGGGGCGACGCCATCGTCAAGACGGGGATCGGCCTGTCGTTCTCGGAGCCCACGGCCTCCGTCAGCCTGATCTCGCCCGACAACTACCGGGAGTTCGTGGCGCCCTACCACCGGGAGCTGGTGGAGTACTTCAAGGCGAAGAAGGTGGGTGTCACCACCCACATCTGCGGGACCACCTACCCGATCTACGAGGACCTGGTCCAGGCGGGCTTCACCACCGTCTCCTTCGACCTGGACCAGCAGGCCGACCCCGCGCTCTACGTGGACCAGCTCGAGCGGTTCCTCCAGGTCTCGCGGGGGCGGGCGGTGGCCATCGGCAACGTGGATGCCACGAAGTTCGAGAACACCACCCGGGAGGCGATGTGGGCGGACGTCGGGCGCTGCATCGACACGGCGGCGCGCCACTCGGGGTGGATCCTGTCCACCTCGTGCGAGATCCCGCCCCGCTCCGACCCCGAGGCGGTGGGCTGGTTCATGGAGGCGGCCCGGGAGCTGGGCCGCTACGACCGGATCTTCGAGTCGGGCGAGCCGCCCGCACCCGCCGCGGCGCCGGACGACGGGGCCGCGGAGGACCCG
>JBBIOF010000373.1:0-3570 GCA_037443505.1 Candidatus Rokuibacteriota bacterium | reverse complement strand
GTCACCGGGATGCGCTCCACGCGCCGCCGGGCGCGCTGCGTCGTCATCTCCGCGCGCCGGAGCACGTCCTCGCAGAGGCTGGCGATGGCCAGCATCCCCTCCCGCACCGCTGCCCGCGCGTGGGCCCGGAAGCCCGGCGACAGGCGCCGGGCTGTCCCGCGCCCCCAGCCGCGGGCGAGCGCCCGGACCAGATCCACCGCCTCGTCCCGGAGTCGCTTCCGATCCGCTGCCGTCATGGCTCGCCCTCCTTCCTGCCCGGCCTGCGCGCCGGGGTGACCCGCCGGGCCCGGGGCGCGGCCTCGGACTCCCGCTCCCGCTTGAAGGCCACGTGGAGCCAGCCCGCGTCCAGCCGGGCCTCCTCCACCGTCCCCGCCGCCAGGACCCGCGGCAGGAAGATCGTACGCCGGAAGTTGCCCACCGAGACCACGAGCTGGTCACCGACCTTGTCCAGGGCGAGGCCGGCACCGTCGGCGAAGGGAAGGCGCAGCGACAGCACCTGACGCGCGCCCTCCTTGCGCACCTTCTGGACGGGGCCGGTGGCGTGGACCGCCAGCGGGTCCCGCTCCCGGAAGAGGACGTCGGCCATGCGGCCGAGCATGGCGAGCCCCACGACCTCCCGGTCGAAGAGCGGGACGTCCCACACGGGAAGCGGCGCGAACGCCTGCCGGATCTGGTCGCCGTACTGGGCCTGGATCGTCCGCCAGCGCCCGAGCATCCGCTCGCCGGGCTCGTCGGGAAAGACGCGGTTGTTGACCACGGCGTCGGCCGTGTACCCGTAGAGGTTGAGGTAGGTGAGGGCGCGCTGGCTCTCCTTGATG
The DNA here is from genome assembly GCA_037443505.1 of Candidatus Rokuibacteriota bacterium. Classification (GTDB taxonomy): domain Bacteria; phylum Methylomirabilota; class Methylomirabilia; order Rokubacteriales; family CSP1-6; genus JBBIOF01. Next base: position 2,752 of record JBBIOF010000373.1, on the reverse strand, counting down.
ACCATCTTCTCCGGGTTCAGCACGAGCCGCACGGTGGCGCGGCTGGCGTCCACGAGCAGGCGCTTGACCTCCTCCACGTGGCGGAACAGGGTCTCGATGCCGGCGAACACGCGGTCGTGGGGCAGCGGGATGCCCACCAGCGGCTGGATGGCGGGCCGCACCGTGCGCATCAGGCGGCGTTCCCAGGGGAACAGCTTCTCCATGTACCACCGGGCGGCGTCGGGGAAGGAGAGCAGGCGCAGGGTCTCCCCGGTGGGCGCGCAGTCCACGATGAGGCAGTCGAAGCGGCCCTCCGTGGCGTGCCGCTGGATCTGGAGCAGGCCGCACAGCTCGTCGGTCCCGGGCAGGATGGCCATCTCCTCGGCCACGACCTCGTCGATGCCGTGGCTGGCGAACAGCGCCGTCAGGTACTGCGCGATGTCGCCCCAGTTGGCGCGGATCTCCTCCAGGACGTTGATCTCCTGTGCCCAGAGGTGGCGCTCGACGGCGGTGGGCTCGGCGCCCAGGGGACGGTCGAAGGCATCCGCGAGGCTGTGGGCGGGGTCGGTGCTCACGACCAGCGTCCGGCGGCCCGCCCGGGCGCACCGGACCGCGGTGGCCGCGGCCACCGTGGTCTTGCCCACCCCTCCCTTGCCCGTGTAGAGGATGATCCGCACGGCCTCGTCCCGGGGCGGGGTCGGGCCCGCGACCGCCGCTCCCTGCCTCCACGCTACACGCCTCGCGGCGAAATCTCCACGCGGGGCGCCGGCAGGCGGCGCCGCCGCCGGGCCCGGCACCCGCCTCCTGGGGCTGCCGGGAATCGGCGCCGGCGGTGTCATACTGGGATCCGACACGATGGAAGTCGACGTCACGTTCCTGATCGCCGACCTCTCGGGCTACACCGCGCTCACCGAGGCGCACGGCAACCTCCACGCCGCCCGGGTGGTGGCGCGCTACGTGGAGCTGGCCGAGGCGGCGCTCGAGCCGGGCACGCGGCTGGTGGAGCGCGTGGGGGACGAGCTGCTGGTGGCCGGGGCGGACCCGGCCGCGGCCGTGGAGACGGCGCTCAAGCTCCGGGACCTGGTCGAGGGCGAGCCCCTCTTCCCCGCGGTGAGGATGGGCCTCCACCGCGGCCGCGTGGTGGAGGCCGGCGACCGTTACGTGGGCGCCGCGCTCAACCTGACGGCCCGCGTGGCCGCCCACGCCCGGGCGGGGCAGATCCTCTGCACGGCGGCCGTGGCCGAGGCGGCGGGGGGACTCGACGGCGTGGAGTACCGGACGCTGGGCGAGGTGAGCTTCCGGAACGTCGCCGGCCGGGTCGCCCTCTTCGAGGTGGTGGCCGGGCGCCAGCGCGAGCCGGCGGTCATCGACCCGGTCTGCCGGATGCAGGTGCGCGCGGAGGCGGCGCCGGCCCGCCTGCCCTGGGCGGGGACGACGTACCACTTCTGCTCCTTCGAGTGCGCCCGGGCCTTCGCGGCCGACCCCGCCGGCTACTCCGGCGGCTGAGCGCTGCCGGCCTCCCGCTTGACAGGCCCGCTCCCCTGGCGGAGGCTGGGGATTCCTCGCCTGGTTGTCACGGCTCGCAAACGGGGCGGCGCAGCAAGGAGGTACGGCCATGACCCGCCTGACACCGGACCCGACCTTCTACCCCTCCGCCCGGCTCGCCGCTCGTGCGCCCGCCGAGCGCCTCGCCTACGTGGTGACGCTCGGCGTCGAGCAGGGGCGCCCGGACGCGCTGTACGTGTGGGACCTCCGCCGGCGCCGCCACGTCCAGACGCTCGACCTGGGACCCGAGCACCAGATGGTGCTCGAGCTGAGGCCGGCGCACGATCCGACGAAGCCGTGGGGCTTCGTCGGGGTCGTGGTGTCGCTGAAGGACCTCTCCGGCTCCGTGTGGCTCTGGCAGGCGGCGAACGGGAGCTGGCGCGTCCGGAAGGTCATCGAGATCCCGGCCGAGCCGGCCGACCCGGCCCGGCTTCCGCCCGCGCTGCGGCCCTTCGGGGCGGTGCCGCCCCTGGTGACGGACATCGACCTGAGCCTGGACGACCGGTTCCTCTACGTGTCCTGCTGGGGGACCGGCGAGCTGAGGCGCTACGACGTCTCCGACCCGCTGGCGCCGCGCCCGGCGGGGGCTGTCCGCCTGGGCGGCATCGCGGCGCGGGCGCCGCACCCTGCGCGGGGCCCGCTGACGGGCGGGCCGCAGATGGTGGAGGTGAGAGGGCTGGCTGGCGAGGCTCGACGCGGATCCCGGGGGTGGCCTCACGGTGGACGCCGGCTTCCTCGTCTCCTTCGCCGGCGAGCGGCCGCACCAGGTGCGGCTCGAAGGCGGCGACGCGTCGTCGGACTCGTACTGCTTCCCGTGACCGGCGGGTGGCCCTGGGCGGCGCTCGGCCTGCTGGGCGCCTTCCACGGCCTCAACCCGGCCATGGGCTGGCTCTTCGCGGTGGCCCTGGGGCTCCAGGAGCGGAGCCGCGCGGCGGTGCTGCGGGCGTTCCTGCCCATCGCCGCCGGTCACGCCGCCTCTGTCGCCCTGGTCCTCACCGTCGCCGGCGGCGCCGCCCTGGCGGCTCCCGGCCTCGTCCGGCTGGCCGGCGGGGGAGCGCTCGTCCTCTTCGGCCTCTTCCGGCTCCTCCGGCCGCGCCATCCCCGCTGGGTGGGCATGCGCGTCGGTCCGTGGGACCTGGCGGCGTGGTCGTTCCTGGTGGCGAGCGCCCACGGCGCCGGCCTGATGCTGTTCCCGCTCCTGCTGGCCGCCGGGCCCCCGCACGGCGCG
>JBBIOF010000372.1:0-3571 GCA_037443505.1 Candidatus Rokuibacteriota bacterium | reverse complement strand
CACGCTGTCGAGCGGCGAGGCGCAGCGCGTGGCCCTGGCCCGCGCGCTGGTGCTGGAGCCCGAGGTCCTGCTCCTGGACGAGCCGTTCGCGGCGATCGACGAGCCCACGCGGGGGGCGCTGGTCCCCGAGCTGGGGGCGATCCTGAAGGCGGACCGGCTCACCACCGTCCTGGTCACCCACGACCGGGCGGAGGCCCTGGCCCTTGGCGACCGCGTGGCCGTGCTCATCGGCGGCCGCCTCCGCCAGGTGGATCACGCGGCCCGCGTCTTCCAGGCGCCGGTCTCGGAGGAGGTCGCGCGCTTCGTGGGCGTGGAGACCATCGTCGCGGGCGAGGTGGTCGCCGCGAACGGGGACGTGAGCGTGGTGGATGTGGGAGGTCACCGGGTCGAGGTGGCGGGGCGCGCGCCGGTGGGCGAGCGGGTCAGGGTGTGCATCCGTCCCGAGGACGTGACGCTCGCGCGCCCCGCCGGCCCCGCCGCGCCCGCCAGCGCCCGCAACCGGCTGGCCGGGCGGGTGCTGGACGTGACACCGGCGCCGCCCCACCTGCGCGTGCTCGTCGACTGCGGGTTCCCCCTCGTCGCCGCCGTCACCCGCCGCTCGGTGGAGGAGCTGGGGCTGGCCCCCGGCGTGGCCGTCACCGCGGCCTTCAAGGCGAGCGCCGTCCACCTCCTGCGGGGTCGTGGTTCCCTTGACACCCCCGCCGCTCCGGGGCTATAAGTCAATCACCCGCAACCGAGCAGCAGGGGACGGGGGTTGGTATTGAACGAAGTTCCGTCGAAGCCAGCGGACCCGAGGCCGGTCCGCTGGCTTCGCTTGTTTCTCCCACCTGTCCGCCACGCGGGAGGCTAGGTGTTATGACCCAGGAGAGCCTCATCGAGCGACTCATCGCCGAGAACGAGGAGTTCCGCCGGCTCCGCAGCGAGCACCAGGGCTACGAGCGCGAGCTGGAGACGCTGAAAGGGAAGTCCCCGCTCTCGGCTGAACAGCACTGGCGGATGACGGAGCTGAAGAAGCTGAAGCTGATGGCCAAGGACCGCATGGAGGCCATCATCCGACAGACCCGCGTCACGGCCTGACGCGGGTCGGCGCTCGCCGGGACCCATGCCGCGGAACGCTCGGCCCCGGTCGTTCCGCGGCCTCACGCACCTCGGCCCGCGCGGCGACGCGCGCATGGTGGACGTCTCCGGAAAGCCGGAGACGGCGCGGGAGGCGGTCGCGCGGGCCACGCTGACGATGCTCCCGGCCACGCTGAGAATGGTGCGCCGGGGGAATGCGCCCAAGGGCGACGTGCTCGGCGTCGCCCGCACCGCCGGCATCCTCGCCGCCAAGCGCACCCACGAGCTCATTCCCCTCTGCCACCCGCTCCGCATCACCGGCATCGACATCTCCTTCGCCTCGGAGCCCCGCCGGGGCCGGCTCACCGTGGAGGCGCGCGTCAGGACGGTGGACAAGACCGGGGTGGAAATGGAGGCGCTGACCGCGGCCAGCGTGGCCGCACTGGCCGTGTACGATATGGTCAAGGCGGTCGAGAAGGGCGTGACCATCGAGCGGGTCCAGCTCGTCGAGAAATCGGGCGGCAAGTCGGGCCACTGGAGGCGGTAGTGGGCGCCGGGCGAGGGGCGGGTCGGCCGGGAGGCGGGAGGCTCGGGCTGGCGGGATGAAGACCGCGCTCGTCCACTCCGACGAGTACGTGCGGTTCGACTACGGGCCCGAGCACCCGCTCCGGATGGAGCGCCTGGGGCTCACCTGGCGGCTGATGGACGCCTACGGCCTCACGCGGCTGCCCGCCAGCTCCGTGCGGGCTCCGGAGCCCGCCGACGAGGCGGCGCTGCGGGTGTTCCACGTGGACGACTACCTGGCCGTGCTGAAGGCGGCCAACTCCGGCCTGGCGCCCGCGGCGGTCGTGTGCCGCTACGGCCTGGGGCCGGGGGACAACCCGGTCTTCGCCGGGCTCTGGGACGCCGCCCGCCTGGTGGCCGGGGGCTCCCTCCTGGCCGCCGGGCTGGTGGGCAGCGGCGAGGTGGACCGGGCCTTCCACTTCGCCGGCGGCCTGCACCACGCCATGCCCGACCGCGCCTCGGGCTTCTGCTACGTCAACGACGCCGTGCTGGCCATCCTGCACCTGCGGGCGCGGGGCCTGCGCGTGGCCTACGTGGACATCGACGCGCACCACGGCGACGGCGTCCAGGCCGCGTTCTACAACGATCCCTGCGTGCTGACCATCTCCATCCACGAGCGGGGCGACCGCCTGTTCCCCGGCACCGGCTTCGTGGACGAGATGGGCGAGGGGGAGGGGCGCGGATTCTCGGTGAACCTCCCGCTCGACGTGCTCACCGACACCAGCGTGTACCTGCCGGCGTTCGAGGCCGTGGTCCCGCCCCTGCTGCAGGCCTTCCGGCCCGACGTGCTGGTCGCCCAGCTCGGCATCGACTCGCACCGCACCGATCCCCTGACCCACCTGGCGCTCGACGTGCAGGGCTTCGCCCGCCTGGTGGCCAGGATCGTGGAGCTGGCTCCCCGCCTGGTCGCGCTGGGAGGCGGCGGCTACGACCTGGGCAACGTGGCCCGGGCGTGGACGGCCGCGTGGGCGGTGATGAACGGCGTGGCGCTGCCCGCCGAGATCCCGCCGGCCTTCATGGAGCACGCCCGCTGGTACCGGGTGCGCGCGCGCTCGCTCTGGGACCCGCCGGTTGAGGTGGACCCCGACCGCCGGCAGCGCATGCGCGACTACGCGGAGCAGCAGGTGGAGGCCATCCACCGCCTGATCTTCCCCCTCCACGGGCTGTGACCGGCCGCGCCGCGGCCCGGGCGCGGCGACCGGGCGGCGCCGGCCGGGGCCGTTGGAGGCGGCTCCGTCACCCGTGCTAGAGTGGCGTATTGCAGCTTCGGAGGTCCCGGACGTGCGTGGAGTGCTCATCACGTTCGAGGGCGTCGAGGGGTCCGGCAAGACCACCCAGATGGCGCGCCTCGGGCGCTGGCTTCGAGGACAGGGGTACCGCGTGGAGCGGACCGCCGAGCCCGACGGCACGGCGCTCGGCGCCGCCATCCGCCGGCTGTTCGAGCGGCCCGGCATCCAGCCCTCGCCCCTGTCGGAGGTCTTCCTCTTCATGGCGGCCCGCCAGCAGCACGTCGCCGAGAAGATCGGGCCGTGGCTCCGCGCCGGGCGGGTGGTGCTCTGCGACCGCTACACCGACGCCACCCTCGCCTACCAGGGCTACGGCCGCGGGGTCGACGCCGACCTGATCCGAGAGCTGAACCTGCGGGCCACCGGCGGCGTCCTGCCCGACCTCACGCTGCTGTTCGACCTGCCGCCCGAGGAGGGGCTCCGCCGGATCGGCCGCCGCCGGCTCGATCGCTTCGAGCGGGAGGCGCTGGCGTTCCACCGCCGGGTGCGCCGCGGCTACCTGGAGATCCAGCGGGCGGAGCCGAAGCGGGTGCGGCTGATCCCCGCGGACCGGCCCGTGGCCACCGTGGCCGCCGACGTCGTCGCCCTGGTCGGGGAGCACCTCCGTGGCGCTTGAGGCGCTCGCGGGGCAGCCGCGCGCGGCGGCACTGCTGGGCCGCGCCCTC
>JBBIOF010000371.1:0-3579 GCA_037443505.1 Candidatus Rokuibacteriota bacterium | reverse complement strand
CGGCGCACGACTGCGCCGAGGGCGGCCTGGCGGTGGCCCTGGCCGAGGCGTGCGTCACCGGTCCCGAGCCGGTGGGCGCCACGGTGGCGCTGCCCGAGACGGCCGCGCGGGCGGACCTGGTCCTGTTCGGCGAGGGGCCGTCCCGTGTGGTGGTGTCGGTGAACCCGGCCCGGACGCTCGAGTTCGAGGCGCTGATGGCCGAGTCGGCCATCCCGTGGCGGTGGATCGGGACCACCGGCGGCGACCGGTTGCGCGTCCGCCGCGGGGCGACGACGGTGATCGACGGGGCGCTGGCCGACCTGGGGCACGCGTGGAGGAGGGGCTTTGAGCGCCACCTGGCGTGACGACGACCGGTTCCACGACGAGTGCGGGCTCTTCGGCATCTGGAACCACCCGGAGGCCGCGAACCTGGTGTACCTGGGGCTCTACGCGCTCCAGCACCGGGGCCAGGAATCGGCGGGCATCGCGGCCACCGACGGCCAGGGCTTCCACACGGAGAAGGCCATGGGCTGGGTGGCCGACGTGTTCGGGCCCGAGCGCCTCCGGCGCCTGCCGGGCCACCGGGCCATCGGCCACGTCCGCTACTCCACGGCCGGGGCCTCGAGGCTCAGGAACGCGCAGCCCATCACCGCCAGCACGGCCCGCGGACCCATCGCCATCGCGCACAACGGCAACCTGACCAACGCCGAGGCGCTCCGCCGCGAGATGGAGCGCGAGGGCTCCATCTTCCAGTCCACGTCCGACACGGAGGTCATCCTGCACCTGCTCGCCCGGGCGCCCGCCGGTCCGCTGGAGGATCAGCTCCTGTACGCGCTGGGACGGGTGCAGGGCGCCTACTCGCTGCTCATCCTCACGCCCGAGGCCATGTACGCGGTGCGGGATCCCTACGGCTTCCGCCCCCTGGTGCTGGGCCGCCTGGGGGACACCTGGGTGGTCGCCTCCGAGACCTGCGCCCTGGACCTCATCGAGGCCCGCCACGAGCGGGACGTGGAGCCGGGCGAGGTCCTGGTCGTCTCCGGGGCGGAGCCCCGATCACTCCGGCCGTTCCCGCCGGCCGAGCGGACGGCCTGCATCTTCGAGTACGTCTACTTCGCCCGGCCGGACTCCGTGCTCTGGGGGCGGAACGTCCACACGGTGCGCAAGGCCTTCGGGCGTGAGCTGGCCCGCGAGCACCCGGTGGAGGCCGACGTCGTGATCCCGGTGCCCGACTCCGGCAGCAGCGCGGCCCTGGGCTTCGCGGAGGAGTCCGGCATCCGGTACGAGATGGGGCTCATCCGCAACCACTACGTGGGGCGCACGTTCATCGAGCCCCGGCAGGGCATCCGCCACTTCGGGGTCAAGGTGAAGCTCAACCCCATGCGGGAGATGCTCGAGGGGCGGCGGGTGGTGGTGGTGGACGACTCCATCGTGCGCGGGACCACCAGCCGGAAGATCGTGAAGATGATCCGCGGCGCCGGTGCCCGCGAGGTGCACATGCGCATCTCCTCGCCGCCCATCCAGTGGCCCTGCTACTACGGCATCGACACCCCCACCCGGAAGGAGCTCATCGGCTCGAGCCACAGCGTGGACGAGATCCGGCGCTACCTGGGCGCCGACTCGCTCGGCTACCTGTCGCTGGAGGGCATGCTGAAGGCGACGGGAAGCGACCCCGCCAGCTTCTGCCACGCCTGCTTCACGGGCGGCTACCGCGTCGGGATCGTGCCCGAGGCGACGCCGCAGCTCCGGCTCTTCGACACGTAGGGCCGCCATGGAACCGCTCACCTACCGCGACGCGGGCGTCGACATCGACGCCGGCGACGAGGCGGTCCGCCGGATCGCCCCCCTCGCGCGGAGCACGTTCCGCCCGGAAGTCCTGGGCGGCATCGGCGCGTTCGCCGGGTTCGTGCGCGTGCCTCCGCGCTTCCGGGAGCCGGTGCTGGTCTCCTCCACCGACGGGGTGGGCAGCAAGCTCAAGGTGGCCGTCGCGGCGGGCCGCCACGACACCGTGGGCATCGACCTGGTGGCCATGGGCGTCAACGACCTCCTGGTCCACGGGGCCGAGCCGCTCTACTTCCTGGACTACATCGGGATCGGCCGGCTCGACCCCGCGCGCGTGGAGGCCATCGTGAGCGGCGTGGCCGAGGGGTGCCGCCGGGCGGGCTGCGCCCTGGTAGGCGGGGAGACGGCGGAGCTGCCCGACTTCTACGCGCCCGGCGAGTACGACCTGGCCGGGTTCGCGGTGGGGGTGGTGGAGGCGAGCCGGATCATCGACGGCCGGGCGGTCAGGCCCGGCGACCGGGTGCTGGGGCTCGCGTCCTCGGGCCTGCACTCCAACGGCTACAGCCTGGCCCGGCGGATCGTGTTCGACGTGCTCAAGCTGGGGATCGACTCGCCGCTGCCGGGGACCGGGCGGACGGTGGCTGACGAGCTGCTGGAGCCCACGCGCATCTACGCCCGCGCGGTCCAGGCCCTCCTGGAGGCGGTGGAGGTGCGGGCCATGGCCCACGTCACCGGGGGCGGTCTCACGGGCAACCTCCCGCGGGTGCTGCCCCAGGGGTGCCGCGCCGTGATCGCCCGGGGCAGCTGGCCGGTCCCAGCGGTGTTCCGGACCCTCCAGGAGGCCGGGCGGGTGGCCGACGCGGAGATGTTCCGCACGTTCAACATGGGCGTGGGCTACGTCGTGGTGGTCGCCCCGGCGGCGGCCGGCCGCGCGGGGGAGGTGCTCCGGCAGGCGGGCGAGACCGTCCACGTGCTGGGCGAGGTGGTGGCGGGCGAGCGGGGAGTGGAGCTGGCGGGATGACGCGGGTGGTGGTGCTGGGCGGCGGCTTCGCGGGCCTGGAGGCGGTCCGGGTCCTCGAGCGGGGGCTGCGCGGGCGCCAGGACGTGGAGCTGCTCCTGGTCAGCGACCGGAACTACCTGCTCTTCACGCCGCTCCTGCCCCAGGTGGCGTCCTCGCTGGTGGAGCCCCGCCACATCATCCAGCCGGTGCGGGACATCCGGGGCGCCCGCAGCTTCCGCTTCCGGCGCGACCGCGTGACGGACGTGGACCTGGCCGGCCGCCGGGTGATCCTGGCCGAGGGTGCCGTGCCTTACGACCGCCTGATCATCGCCCTGGGCGGCTCGACGCCGACCTTCGGCACGCCCGGCGTCGAGGAGCACGCGCTGGCCTACAAGCGCCTGGAGGACGCGGTGGTGCTGCGCGACCACCTGATCGATCTGGCCGAGCACGCCGACCACGAGCCGGACCCGGAGCGCCGGCGGCGCATGCTGACCGTGTGCGTGGTCGGCGGGGGCTACACGGGCGTGGAGCTGATCGCCGAGCTCCAGGACTTCTTCCACTCGTACGTGGTCCCGCGCTACCGCGGCATCGACGCCCGTGACTGCCGGCTCCTGCTGGTCGAGGCCGGAGAGGCCATCCTGCGCGGGGTCCATCCGGCACTGGCGGCGCGCGCGCTGCGGCGGCTGGCGCGGGAAGGCGTGGAGGTCATGACGCGCGCCCGCGTCACCCGGGTGCTTCCGGGGGGCGTGGAGCTTGAGGGCGGCCGGCAGGTTCCCTGCGGCGTCACCGTGTGGGCGGCCGGGGCCGCGGGCCACCCGCTG
>JBBIOF010000370.1:0-3597 GCA_037443505.1 Candidatus Rokuibacteriota bacterium | reverse complement strand
CCGGCTCCGGGCGGCCGCACTCGATCACGCGATCCGCCCGGGGCTCCGGGCGGAGGCGAGCAGCGCGGCGGCCGAGGCCAGGGCCAGACCGAGGGCCACCCCCCCGACGACGTCGGACGGCCAGTGCGCGCGCAGGACCACCCGCGCCAGCGCCACCAGGAGGATCATCGCCACCGCCGCCGTCCTCAGCGTCAGGCAGGCGGCGCGCCGCCGCAGCGACCCTGCCAGGTAGGCCACCGCTCCGAAGTAGGCCGCCGCCGCGGTGGCGTGCCCGCTGGGGAAGCCGAAGCCCAGGCCCTCCGGCCGGGGCCGGGCGATCAGGATCTTGAGCAGGCCCTCCACGGAGGGCGCGAGCACCATGAGCCCGACCCAGATCCACCAGCGCCGGCGCGCCGCCGGGAACACGGCGAGGAGGAGGAGCGTGGCCGGCCCGAGGACGTACCGGTCCCCCGCGAGGTTCGCCACGCGCAGCACGGCCACCAGGACGGGCGGGGTGTGGTCGACCAGGGCCTCGCGCAGGGCGGCGTCGGCGGCGACCACGCCCAGGAGGCCAGCGCCGAGCGCGGCGGCGACGAAGCAGGCGGCCGACAGGATCAGGAGCCCGCGGGCGCGGGGGGACGCGGTCATGGTCGCTCTCCATTAGACCATTGCCGCGTCGCCCCTCGAAGGGTCCTCGCCGCGCCGGCGGAGGCGGAACGCGGCCCAGGCGAGCGGCAGCCCCACCCCGAACGCGCACACCACCGTGGCGCCGGTGGGCAGGTCGAGCGCCGCCGAGCCGGCCACCCCGGCGACGCTCACCAGCACGCCGAAGCCCCAGCCGACCAGCAGCCGCCGACCCACCGGCCCGCCGCCGAGCGTGCCCACCATGGCGGGCACGATCAGGTAGGCGAAGACCAGGAGCACGCCGGCCACGCGCACCGAGCTCGCGACCACCACGCCGAAGGAGGCGTAGAAGAGGAAGTCCCACAGGCGCACGCGCCAGCCCTCGCGCCGGGCGGCCCCCGGATCCAGGGAGATGAGCAGGAAGGGACGGCGGGCGGCCCAGTGGACGGCGCCGACAGCGGCGTAGAGCGCGGCGCCGCGCGCCACGTCGCCAGGCCCGACGGTGAGGATGCTCCCGACCAGCATCGCGCGCAGGTGCTCGGCGCCGTGCGGGGACCGGGCCACCAGCAGGACGGCCGCGGCGGCGGAGACCGCGTACACCACCCCGATCACCGCTTCCTGCGGGATGGTGCGGGCCCGCGCGCGCGTGAGGGCCAGCACCGCGGCGCCCGCCAGCGTGGCGCCCAGCCCCGCCGCGTACGCCGGCGGCGAGTCGAGGTCCACGCCCAGCAGGAACGCCGCGGTGGAGCCCAGCGCGGCGACCTGGGCGAGCGCGATGTCGACGAAGACGACCTCGCGGGCGAGCACGTGGATGCCGAGGTAGGCGTGGATGCCGGTCAGGACCAGGCACATCAGGAGCGGCGCCCAGAGCAGGCCCACGAGGTCGGCCATGGCCGCTCAGCGGAGCGCGGCGGCCAGCGCCGCCACGTTGTGCTCGAGCCAGTCCAGGTATGACCCCGTGCCGTCCAGGGCGCCGGCGACGTGGGCGAGCACCACCACCCTCGCCCCGGTCTCGCGGGCCACACGGTCGGCGAGCCTCCGGTCCGCCCACGGCTCGAGAACGATCACGCCGATCTTCTCGTCCTTCATCCGCTGGACGAGCCGGGCCACGTACGCCGGAGAGGGCGGGATGCCCGGCTTCTCCTCCAGCGTGGCCGCCTGGCGGAGGCCGAAGCGCGACAGGAAGTAGATCCAGGCGTCGTGGCCCACGACCACGGGCTGCCCGCGGAAGGGCCCGAGCGTCCGGGCCCACCGGTCCTGCGCGGCGGCCAGCCGGGCGAGAAACTCCTCCCGCCGGCGCTCGACCTCGGCGCGGCGGTCCGGCGATACCCGGACGAGCCCCTCCGCGATGGTGGCGGTCACGACGGGAGCCGTCGCCGGGTCCATGGTGTAGTGCGGGTTGCCCCGCGGATGCACGTCGCCCATCGAGCGGTCCACGGGCCCCGACGGGACGCCGAGGGGACGGATCCCTCGGGAGGCGTCCACGCGGCCCGGCGCACCCGGCAGCAGGCGCGGGTTGCCGGCGCCCTGCACGAGGGGCTCCACCCAGAAGTCCAGGTCCAGGCCGTTGATGACGAGCAGGTCGGCGCGGCGGAGCTTCACCATCAGGCTCGGCCGGACCTCCACGTCGTGGGCGTTCTGGCTGCTCCGCGCCAGTGACTCGACCCGGACCGCGTCGCCCCCCACGGCCTCGGTGAGGGCCTTGAGGTCGGGCAGGGTCGTCACGACACGGATGGGGTCGGCCGCGGAGGCCGGGGCGGCGGCGCCCAGCGCCAGGGCGCCGGTGAGCAGGGCGCGAGCGAGGCGGCGCACGGCGGACCTCAGAAGGGGTGGGGCTGGTGGGCCCCGAGGAAGAAGGTGGCCTGGAACAGCAGCTCGTCGGCGATCCTGGCCGTGCTGCCGTCCGCGGTGAAGGGCTCGCGGCGGTTGCGCTCGGTGTGCTTCCACCCCAGGCGGAAGCGCAGGAAGTCCGAGGGCATGAACGCCAGGTAGGGCTCCACGGCCCACTCGCGGCCGGGTGCCTCCAGGAGCTGCGTGGAGTCGTACCGGAGCCCGCCGGCCCAGCGCTTCCAGGGCTGGAGCTCTGCCCAGGCGTACCAGCCGAAGCGGTGCCGGGTCCGCACGTCGCTCTCGTCGATCCCGTCCCCGTCCGGGTCGCCCGTGACCTCCACCTCGCGGAGCGAGTGGATTCCCTCGGTGCCCAGCGTGAGGAGCGGGTGGCGCCAGCCCTCCGGCGTGAGCTTGTACTTGACGTCGTAGCCTGCCAGGGTCTGCCGCCGGCGAGCCGAGGTCTGGCCGCTGGCGGCGCTGGCGCCCAGCTGGAGGGCGCCGGTCTCACCGAGCTCGAAGAAGGCCCGGAGACGGCCGGTGGCGAGCGGCGCCTGGAGGCTCCCGCGACCGAAGGCCGTGTCGTTGTCGCCGTCGAAGAGGCCCACCAGCGCTTCCAGGTAGAACGGCAGGGGCGCCACCCACCCGAGCTCCACGCCGCGCTCGACCAGGCCCTCCTCGCCGAGGAAGCGGGTCAGCACGGCGGGCTGGTCGGTCTGTGGCAGGCCCTCCCGGTGGTGCTCGTTGAGCAGCCCGAACCGGGCCCGCATCTGGCCCAGCTTGAGCTGGGTCCCGAACGGCAGCGTGAGGAGCGTGAGGTGGGCCTCGGCGAGGCCGACCTCCGTCACGCGCTCGCCGTCCTCGAACTCCTCGCCGGCCTCGAGGCGGACCGTGCCGCGGGCGTACGGGTCGATCTGGCCGTAGAGGTTCAGCTCGATCTCCCGGGGGAAGAAGCGGTTCTCGCGGCCGGCGAAGCTGCCGGCCCGGGCACGCTCGACGTTGTGCTGGGAGAGGCTGGCCACGGCGTCGGCCACCACGCCGATGTCGAACAGGAGCTGGCCGCGGCCGGCGCGCTCCGCCGCGGCGAACGGCGCCCGCGGCTGGATGTAGTCGGCGAGGCTCGGCCGGTCGCCGGTGGCGGGCGCGCCCGCTCCAGGGAGGCCCGCG
>JBBIOF010000369.1:0-3600 GCA_037443505.1 Candidatus Rokuibacteriota bacterium | reverse complement strand
ACCCGCGCGGGCCATCGCGCGCTACGTCCTCCGCCATCGCGCCCGCTACGCGGCCGGCGTCGCGTGCCTGGCGGCGGGCACCCTCCTGAGCCTCGCCATCCCGCGCACGGTCCAGCAGGCCATCGAGGCGCTGGAGGCGGACCCGGCCGCCCCGGTCGGTCGGTACGCCGCGCTGATCCTCCTGCTGGCGGCCCTCAACGGCCTGGCCCGCCTGGCCTCGCGGTTCGCCGTGATCGGCGGCGCCCAGCGGGTGGAGGCCGACCTCAGGGACGACCTCTACGCGAGCCTGCTGCGCTACCCGCCCGCGTTCTACGCGGCGCGCACCGTGGGCGACCTGATGGCCCGCGCCTCCAGCGACATCGGCGCCGTGCGGGTGCTGGTGGGCTTCGGCGCGGTGAGCTTCGTGGGCACCGTGCTGGCGTTCGTGGGCGCGCTGGCGGCCATGGTGGCCGTGGACCCGTGGCTCACCCTGTGGGCGATGGCGCCGTACCCGGTGCTGCTGGCGCTGGCCCGGCGGGCGAACGTGGCGGTCCACGAGCGGACGCGGGCCGCCCAGGACCAGCTGGGCGCGCTGTCGGCCCGCGTGCAGGAGCACCTGGCGGGGATGGCCGTGGTCCGCGCCTACACCATGGAGGAGCGCGCCGCCGCGGGGTTCGACGCCGCCAACCGGGAGTACATGGCGCGCAGCCTGGCCCTGGCGCGCTTGCTGTCCGGCTTCGTCCCGGTGACCGGCTTCATCACCGGCCTGGGGGCGCTCATCGTGCTCTGGGCCGGCGGCCGGGCGGTGATGGACGGCCGGCTCACGCTGGGGGCGCTGGTGGCCTTCAGCGGCTACCTCGCGTACCTCGCCTGGCCCACGCTGGCCCTGGGCTTCACGCTGTCGGTGGTGCGCCGGGGCCTCACGTCCATGGCCCGCATCGCGGAGGTCATCGGTGGCGCGCCGCCGCCGGCCCCCGCCGGCGCCCGCCTCGAGGGGCCCGTGGGCGTCCGCTTCGCGAACCTCGCCTTCGCGTACGAGGGCCGCGGCCCGGTGCTGGCGGACGTCACCTTCGAGGTGCAGCCGGGCGAGACGGTGGCGGTGGTGGGGCCGACGGGCAGCGGGAAGTCCACGCTGGGGATGCTGCTGGCCCGCCTGTGGGAGCCGCCGCCGGGCACGGTGTTCCTGGGCGGGCGCGACGTGACCACGCTCCCCCTCGGGGCGGTCCGGAGCGCCGTGGCCGTGGTGCCGCAGGAGGCCTTCCTCTTCTCGCGGAGCATCCTGGACAACGTCACGCTCGCGCGGGAGGGCGTGTCGCCCGAGGCGGCGCGCGAGGCGGCGGCCGCGGCCGGCATCGCCGACGAGGTGGAGGGCTTTCCCGAGGGCTGGCGGACGGTGGTGGGCGAGCGCGGGCTCACGGTGTCGGGCGGCCAGCGGCAGCGGCTGGCCCTGGCCCGCGCGCTGGCGGGGGACGCCCCGGTGCTGGTGCTGGACGACGTCTTCGCCAGCGTGGACGCCGCCAAGGAGGAGGAGATCGTCGCCAACCTCCGCCGCGCAGCCGCCGGCCGCACCGTACTCCTCATGACCCACCGGCTGCGGGCGGCCCGGGCGGCCGACCGGGTGGTGGTGCTCGCGGACGGCCGGGTGGTCGAGAGCGGCACCCACGACGACCTGCTGGCCGCCGGCGGCGCCTACGCCCAGCTCTGGCGCATCCAGCAGCTCGAGGAGGAGATCGCCCGTGCCTGAGCCAGAGCACGACGAGATCCTGGGCCGGGCCTTCGACCAGCGGCTGGCGGCCCGGCTCATGGCGGTGGCCCGGCCCCACCGCCGGCTCATCGCGGGCACCGTGCTCCTGTTCCCACTCATCGCCGCGGCCGAGCTGGCCCAGCCGTTCCTGCTGAAGGTTGCCATCGACGACCACATGCTGGCCGGTGACTGGGTGGGGCTCACCGGCGTCGCCGCCTTCTTCCTCGGCGTGCTGCTGGCCCTGACGGCGCTCCGGGCCGCCGAGTCGTACCTGATGCACCTCACCGGCCAGCGCGTGATGCACGACCTCCGGGCGGCCCTCTTCCGCCACCTGCTGCGGATGGACGCCGCCTTCTTCGACCGTAACCCGGTGGGCCGCCTGATGACCCGCGTGCTCAACGACCCCGAGGCGGTGAGCGAGGCCTTCACCAGCGGTCTCTTCGCCGTGGTGGGCGACGTCATCACCCTCGCCGGCGTGGTGGCCGTCATGCTGTGGCTCGACTGGCGCCTGGCCCTGGTGACCTTCTCCCTCGTGCCCCTCCTGGCCGGCGCGGCCGCCTTCTTCCGCCTGCGCGCCCGCGACGCCTACCGGGAGGTGCGCCGCCGCCTGGCCCGGCTCAACGCCTTCCTGCAGGAGTCGCTGCAGGGCATGACGGTGATCCAGCTCTTCGGCCGGGAGGCGCACGAGGCGGCGGGCTTCGCCCGGCTCAACGGGGAGCACCGGGAGGCCATGTTCCGCTCCACCGTCTGGGAGGCGCTGCTCTACGCGTCGGTGGAGGCGCTGGGCTCGGCGGCGCTGGCCCTCCTCATCTGGTGGGGGGCCGGGCAGCTCGCCGTCTCGGCGCTGACCTTCGGCACCCTGGTCGCCTTCATCCAGTACACCAACCGGTTCTTCCTGCCCATCCGCGACCTCGGGGCCAAGTACACCGTCATGCAGGCGGCCATGGCCTCCTCGGAGCGCATCTTCGGGCTGCGGGACCTGGAACCCGCCGTCGCCGCGCCGCCGGCGCCGCGGCCCGCCGGGCGGGGCGGCCCGGCCCTGGCGTTCCGCTCGGTGTGGTTCGCCGACGAGGGCGACGACTGGGTGCTGCGCGACTGCTCGTTCGAGGTGGCCCGGGGCGAGCGGGTGGCGCTGGTGGGCGCCACCGGCGAGGGCAAGACCACCTGCGCCCGGCTGCTCAACCGCTCCTACGACGTCCGACGCGGCCGCGTGCTGGTGGAGGGCGTGGACGTGCGGGAGTGGGACCTCCAGAGCCTGCGACGGCACGTGGGCGTCATCTTCCAGGACACCGTGCTGTTCACCGGGACCGTGGAGGCGAACCTGCTCCTGGGCGCCGACGGGCGAGTCGGGCGCGACGCGCTGGAGCGCGCGGTGGACGCCGCCGGCCTCGGGCGCGTGATCGCGGCGCTGCCGCTCGGGCTCGGCGAGGAGCTGGCCGAGCGCGGCGCGAACCTCTCGCACGGGCAGCGCCAGCTCCTGGCCATCGCGCGGGCCCTCGTGTACAATCCCCAGGTCCTCGTCCTGGACGAGGCCACGTCGAGCGTCGATGCGGAGTCGGAGGCGCTGATCCGCGCGGCGCTGGGGCGGCTCGTCGAGGGGCGGACGACGATCACCATCGCGCACCGGCTCACGACGGTGCAGGACGCGGACCGCATCCTGGTCCTGCACCGCGGACGGGTCCACGAGGAGGGACGTCACGTCGACCTGCTCCGCCGCGGCGGGCTCTACGCCCACCTGTGGGAGCTCTCGGTCCGCCACCGCGCGGGCTGACGTTTGCCCGCGCCGTGTGGCGGTTGGTGCGACGCGTGCCGCCGGGGCGCGTGGTGACCTACGGCCAGGTGGCGGCGCTGCTGGGGCGGCCGCGGGCCGCCCGGGC
>JBBIOF010000368.1:0-3614 GCA_037443505.1 Candidatus Rokuibacteriota bacterium | reverse complement strand
GGCGCGGGCCCGCGCCCGCGCCTCCCCGAGCCCGTCGGTCCGCTGGACCGTCGCCACCATGACGTTCTCCAGCGCGGTCATGCCGAGGAACAGGCGCATCTTCTGGAAGGTCCGGGCGATGCCCAGACGGTTGATCTGGTACGTCGACCGGCCCGTCAGGAGGCGCCCGTCGAAGCGGACCTGCCCCGCGTCGGGCGTCACGAAGCCGGTAATCAGCTCGAAGAGCGTGCTCTTGCCGGCGCCGTTGGGTCCGATGATCCCCACCATCTCCCCGGCGCCGACGTTGAAGTCGATCCGGTCGTTGGCCAGGACGCCGCCGAACCGCTTGGTGAGCCCGCTGACCTCGAGCAGCGGCGCCATCAGGCGGCCCGCGCCCTCACCGCCCGCCCTCGCGGACGACGGGGTTGCGCAGCACGCCGATGGCGGGCTCCGCGACCTCGACGACGTCCCCCGGCTCGAGCGGCGGCTCGGTGGCCCCGTCGGTCCCCAGCCAGATGACGTCGCCCGGACGGAGGGTCACGTAGCGGGTCATGCGGGTCAGGTAGGCCCGGAGGCCGAAGATCATGGCGCCGGTATCGTACTCGCACACCACCCGTCCGTTCACCCGGACCGTGACGTGCCGGGCCATGGGGTCGAGGCCGGTGGCGATCACGGGCCCCATCGGCTTGAAGGCGTCGCAGTTCTTGGCGCGCCAGAGCGTCCGGTCGGTCTTCTGCCACGTTTGCTCGCTGACGTCGTTGCCCAGCGTGTAGCCCAGGATGCAGTCGAGCGCCTCGTCCTCCGAGAGGTGCCGCGCCGTCCGGCCCACCACCGCCACCAGCTCGCCCTCGTACTCCACGGGCCCCGGGGCGTCGGCGGGGATCACGATGGCGGCGCCGTCCGGGATCAGGGCGTTCACCGCCCGGTAGCCGATGTCGGGTTGCGTCGGGACGGCGACCGCGAGCCCGTGCCGGGTCCGCGCCCACTCCACGTGGCCGCGGTAATTGACGCCCACCGCGTAGACGGTGGGCGGCTCGACCGGGACCAGCAGCCGCACGTCGGCCAGGCGCCGCCGCTCGCCGGTCGGCCGGCAGCCGTCGAAGGGCGTCCCCTCCACCGGGAGGACCTCGTCGCCCTCGACCATGGCGAAGCAGGGCCGGCCCTCGATCTCGACCCGGCACCACTTCATGGGACGCCCGCGCCGCGCGCCTCCGCCTGGCGGCGGATGAACTCGACGATCTCCCCCACCGGCGTGCCGGGGCCGAAGACGCCCCGGACGCCCAGGCCCCGGAGGAGGGGGACGTCGTCGTGGGGGATGGTGCCCCCGACGACGACCACCACGTCGCCCATGCCCTGCTCCCGGAGCAGGGCCATCAGGCGCTCGCAGAGCGGGAGGTGGGCCCCCGACAGGATGCTCAGGCCGATGACGTCCGCGTCCTCCTGCAGCGCGACCCGGACGATGCTCTCCGGCGTCTGCCGGATGCCGGTGTAGATCACCTCCATGCCGGCGTCCCGCAGGGAGCGGGCGACGACCCTGGCGCCGCGGTCGTGCCCGTCGAGGCCCGGCTTGCCCACCACCACCCTGATTCGCCCCGCCACGTGACCCTCCCCGTCCGTCAGATGGTCACCGGGTGATCGACGAACTCGCCGAACACCGTGCGCCACACGCCGCAGATCTCCCCCAGGGTCGCGTACGCCTCCACCGCCTCCAGGGTGGCCGGCACCACGTTCTCGCCCGCCACGGTGGCGGCCCGCAGCCGCTCCAGGGCCCGGTCCACCGCGGCCTGGCTGCGGCTCCGCCTGAGGTCCTCGAGCCGCGCGACCTGGCGGCGCTCCGACTCGGGGTCGTGGCGGAAGACGGGCACGTCCGGCGCCTCTCCGGTGCGGTACCGGTTGACGCCGACGATCACGGTCTCCCCCCGCTCGAGGGCGCACTGCTGGCGGTACGCCCCCTCCGCCAGCTCGCGGACGTAGAAGCCGCTCTCCACGGCGCCCAGGGCTCCGCCCATGCCGTCGACCTTCTCGACGTACCGCCAGATGCCGTCCTCCATCTGCTTCGTCAGCCACTCCACGTAGTAGGAGCCGCCCAGGGGGTCCACCACGTCCGCGATGCCCGTCTCGTGGGCGATGATCTGGTTGGTGCGCACCGCCAGGGTCACGGCCTCCTCGGTCGGGATGGCCAGCGCCTCGTCGTACGAGGCGGTCCGCCCGCCCTGGATGCCGCCCAGGACCTGGGCGAGCACCTGGAGCGTGATGCGGACGATGTTGTTCTTGGGCTGCTGGGCCGTGAGGGGCAGCCCGGAGGTCGCCGAGTGCAGCCGGCCCCGGATGGCCCGCGGGTTGGTGGCGCCCCACCGCTCGCGCATGAGCCGGGCCCACACCTTCCGGACGGCCCGGTGCTTGGCGATCTCCTCGAAGAACTCCATGTCCGTGCAGAAGTGGATCTCGATCCCCGGGCCGAACTCGTCCACGTGCAGGCCCTGGGCCCGCACCGCCTCCACGTAGGCGATGGCGTTGTTGATGGTGAAGGCGGCCTCCTGGAGACAGCTGCCTCCCGCCTGCTTCATGTGCGAGCCCGACACGCTGATGGGCAGCCAGTTGGGGAAGTGCCGGGTCGTGTAGGCCACGACGTCGGCGGCCAGCTTGACGGCCGGGCCGATGGGGAAGATCTGGGTGCCGCGGGCCACGTACTCCTTGATGGGATCGTTCTGGATCTGGAGGGTGAACTTCGAGGGATCGAGGCCGCGCTTGCGGCAGAGGGCGATGATCCAGGCGAGGAACACGGGGCCGATGGCGTTGCCGGTGGTGAACACGTGCCCGGCCCGCTCCACGTCGATCCCCTCGAACAGCCGCTCCACGTCGGCCAGGGAGCAGAGGGCGACGCCGACCCGGCCCACCTCGCCGCGGGCCAGCGGGTGGTCGGAGTCGAGCCCGATCTGCGTCGGCAGGTCCAGCGCCATCGACACGCCGCCCGTGGCCCCCTGCTCCAGCAGGAACCGGTAGCGCCGGTTGGCCTCCTCGGCCGAGCCGAAGCCGGCGTAGAACTCCCAGTGCCAGAACCGGCTGCGGTAGCCCGCCGCGTCGCGCCCGCGGGTGTAGGGGTACTCCCCCGGCAGCCCCAGGTCCTCGACGTAGCGCCAGCCGACCCGCTCCAGCTCCCACGGGGTGTAGACGGGCCGCAGGTCGAAGCCGCTGGGTGTGGTGAAGCGCGGCTTCCGGGCCGCGGCGAGCTCTTTCCGGTGCTCCTCCTCCCACCGCTCGATCCGCCGTCGCAGGTCCTCTTCGCCGGACATGGCCTCTCCTTTCACGCCGCCGCCCTCGGGGGGGTCACCGGCCGGAACTGGATCACCGGAGCGCCCCCGGCCCGCGCGGGCGCGACCACCAGCTCCACCTCCGCGCCCGGCGGCGGCGTCCCCTCCTCGGCCGGACAGCCCGCGATCGGGCAGAAGACGATCGGTCCCTCCGCCAGCTCGACCAGCGCCACCAGGTACGGAGCCTGGAAGCCTCGCGGCGCGTGGTACACCACGGCGCTGGCGCGGACCCGGCCCCGGCGCCCCATGGCGACCTCCTCGGTGTCCTCCGCGCCGCACGCCGCGCAGACGGCGCGCGCGGGAAAGCCCGTGGCCCCGCACACC
>JBBIOF010000367.1:0-3619 GCA_037443505.1 Candidatus Rokuibacteriota bacterium | reverse complement strand
GCTCTACGTGGAGCGGTACCTGGAGCGGCCGCGCCACGTGGAGGTCCAGGTCTTCGGCGACCACCGGGGCAGCGTCGTGCACCTGCACGAGCGCGAGTGCTCCATCCAGCGGCGCCACCAGAAGCTGGTCGAGGAGGCGCCGGCGCCGGCCCTGGAGGCGCGCACCCGGGCCGCGCTCACCGAGGCGGCGGTGCGCGGCGCCCGGGCCATCGACTACGCCAGCGCCGGGACCATGGAGTTCCTGGTGGACGCGGCCGGGCGCTTCTACTTCCTGGAGATGAACACGCGGCTGCAGGTGGAGCACCCGGTCACGGAAGAGGTCACGGGGGCGGACCTGGTGGTCGCCCAGCTCCTGGTGGCGGCGGGGGAGGCCCTGCCGTGGCGGCAGGAGGAGATCGAGGCCCGCGGGGCGGCCGTGGAGTGTCGGGTGTACGCCGAGGACCCCGCCCGCAACTTCCTCCCGTCGCCGGGCACGGTCACCCGCCTGGTGCTGCCGGTGGGCGAGGGCGTGCGGGTGGAGGCCGGCGTCGCCGAGGGTGGCGCGGTCACCGTCCACTACGACCCGCTGCTGGCCAAGCTCGTGACCAGGGGCGCGTCGCGCGCGGAGGCCATCGACCGGATGGCGGGGGCCCTGGACGCGTGCGTGGTGGAGGGCGTCCGGACGACGATCCCGTTTCTCCGGCGCGTGATGGATCACGCCGGCTTCCGGGCCGGCCACGTGGACACCCAGATGGTCGAGCGAGGAGCGTTCGATGGCTGAGGAGATCAAGGCGCACATCACGGGGGTGGTGTTCCAGGTGACGGCCCGGCCGGGGGACGCGGTGCAGGCCGGCGACCCCGTGGTGGTCCTGGAGTCCATGAAGATGGAGATCCCGGTGGAGGCCCCCCGCGCGGGCTCGGTGCGCGAGATCCGGGTGGCGGAAGGCCAGACGGTCCAGGAGGGCGACACGATCGCCATCCTGGAGTGAGCGAGGATCCGAGGGGGCGCCGGCGCTCGGGGCGCCGGGAGCCCCCGATCTCCTCAGTTCTCGACGAACGCGCGCAGGTTGCGCCCCCGGAGCGGGTGTCGCAGCTTCCGGAGCGCCTTGGCCTCGATCTGGCGGATCCGCTCGCGGGTGACCGCGAAGCGCTTGCCGACCTCCTCCAGGGTGTGTTCCCCCTCCTCGCCGAGGCCGAAGCGGAGCCGCAGGATTTCCTTCTCCTTCGGGCTCAGCGTGGACAGGGCCTTCTCCACCTGGGTGGTGAGGTCCTGGCTCAGCAGGGAGTCGTTGGGCGACCCCGCCGACTTGTCCTCCAGGAAGTCGCCAAGCTCGGAGTCCTCCCCGATGGGGGTCTCGAGCGACAGCGGCTTGCGCGAGGACTCCAGGATGAGCCGCACCTTCCTGGCGGGCACACCGGTGCGCTGGGCCAGCTCCTCGGGGGTGGGCTCGCGGCCCAGCTCGTTGACCATGGTCCGGTTCACCCGCGAGATGCGGTTCAGCGTCTCCACCATGTGGACGGGGATGCGGATGGTCCGGGAGTGGTCGGCGATGGCCCGGGTGATCGCCTGCCGGATCCACCAGGTGGCGTAGGTGGAGAACTTGAATCCCCGCCGGTACTGGAAGCGGTCCACGGCCTTCATCAGGCCGATGTTGCCCTCCTGAATGAGATCGAGCAGGGAGAGATCGCTGCCCAGGTAGCGCTTGGCCACCGAGACCACCAGGCGGAGGTTCGCCTCCATCAGCTCCTTCTTGGCCTGGCGCACCTCGCGGTCGCTCCGCGCGATCTCGTCCAGCAGCGCCTGCAGCTGGCGGCGGGGGAGGCCCGCCTCGCGCTCCAGGGCGCGGAGCTCGCGCAGGGCCTCGCCGCCGCGCCGCTGCCGCACCGCCTCCCCCAGCTCCTCGACCCGCTTCCAGTGCCGGCGCACGCGCGCCACCAGCTCGTCCACCAGGGCCGGCTTGAGCGGCATCTCGGCGACGATCTTCTGGATGGCCTCGCGGTTGGCGGCGACCCACTTCTGGTAGTTGCTGCGGGTGACCGCCGACCGGCGCTTGTCCTGCAGCGCCTCGGTGAGCCGGGCGATCTCGCGCTCCAGCCGCCGGATGCGGGCGAACCCCTGCAGGACGGGCCGGATCTCCGCCGCGTCCAGCTCGCCGCCCTCGGGCAGGACGATCACGTCGTCGGCCGCGATCTCCTGCCGGCGCAGGCGCTCCCCCGTCTCCAGGAGGTCGCGCAGGGCCATGGGGATCCCCGCGAGGGCCCGGCGCAGGGCGACCTGCCCCACCTCGATGCGGCGCCCGATCTCCACCTCCTGCTGCGCGGTGAGGAGCGGGACCTTCCCGATCTCCTTCAGGTAGAGACGGACCGGGTCCTCGCCCCTGGAGGGCAGCGGCGTGAGCGCTTCTTCCGGCACGGGCTGGAGGCTCTCCACCTCCTCGTCCACGATGGGCGGCGCGCCGGCGGTCTCCTCGGCCAGCGCGCTCGGGACGACGTGCGCGCCGAGGTTCGGTTCGTGGTCGGGCTCTCTGAATGTCATGGTGTCACCACGGGCTCGTCTGGTCTCGTCTTTAGATGCCCGGGGGCGCTCCTCCGTTTCGAGGCGCGACCGCGGCCCGGCCCGCACCGGCGTCCGCGTACGTCCTGCCTCCGGTCTGTACAAGAAACACGCCAGGACGCCGGGAGTTTCCCTAACCTCGCGGAAATCCGGTCATGCCCCCGGCGTGCGGCTGTTAGACTGGGTACGGGCGTTCATGTATTCGGGGCTGACGCTCCTCTGTTATGATTTGCCGCCTGGGGGA
The DNA here is from genome assembly GCA_037443505.1 of Candidatus Rokuibacteriota bacterium. Classification (GTDB taxonomy): domain Bacteria; phylum Methylomirabilota; class Methylomirabilia; order Rokubacteriales; family CSP1-6; genus JBBIOF01. The sequence goes on along the minus strand of JBBIOF010000367.1, from coordinate 842 downwards.
TCCGGTGAGGGCTGAGGTCATCGCGGTTGGGTCGGAGCTGCTGCTCGGCCAGATCGTGGACACCAATTCTGCAGTTATTGCGCGGCATTTCGCGTCGATCGGCCTCGATCTCTTTTACAAGACCACCGTGGGGGACAACCTCGCCCGCCTGACGGCCACGCTCCGGCAGGCTCTCGAGCGCTCGGACGTCATCGTCACCACCGGAGGCATCGGCCCGACGGCCGACGATGTCACCCGGGAGGCCGTGGCCGCGGCCACCGAGCGCGAGCTGGTGTTCTCGGAGGCCCTCATGCGGCAGATTGAGGCGTTCTTCGCCGCGCGGGGCTTCCGGCTGACGCCCTCGAACCGCCGCCAGGCGTGCGTCCCCGCCGGCGCCGTCCCCATCGAGAACCCGGTGGGCACCGCGCCCGGCTTCATCGTGGAGCACCGGGGGCGTACGGTCGTCACCCTGCCCGGGGTCCCCCGGGAGATGGAGCACCTGCTGGTCACGAGGGTCCTCCCGCACCTGCGTGAGCGGCTGGGGCTCAAGGGCGAGATCCGGCTCCGGGTGCTCAAGACGGTGGGGCTCGGCGAGAGCCGCATCGGGGAGCTCCTCGCCGACTTCATGGAGAAGGGCGCCAACCCCACGGTGGGCACGCTCGCCCACCTGGGGCAGGTCGATATCCGCATCGCGGCCAAGGCGGACGGTGCGGCGGCAGCCGAGGCGCTGATCGCCCCCGTGGAGGCCGAGGTCCGCCGGCGGCTGGGCGACGTCGTGTTCGGCGCCGACGACGCGACCCTCGAGGGCGAGATCGCGGCCCGCCTCGGGGCGGCCGGCGAGCGCCTGGCCGTGGTGGAGGTGG
>JBBIOF010000366.1:218-3623 GCA_037443505.1 Candidatus Rokuibacteriota bacterium | reverse complement strand
CAGCGGCCTGGCCCGCGGCATCGACACGGCGGCGCACCGCGGAGCGCTGGCGGCGGGCGGCCGGACGCTGGCGGTGCTGGGCTCGGGCGTGGACGTGGTGTACCCGCCCGAGAACCGCCGGCTCGCGGAGCAGATCGAGCGGCAGGGCGCGCTGCTCTCGCAGTTCGCGCCCGGCACCCCGCCGCTGGCCTTCCACTTCCCCGCACGCAACCGGACGCTGGCCGGCCTGGCGCTGGGGGTGGTCGTGGTGGAGGCCGGCGAGCGCTCGGGCGCGCTCATCACCGCCGGATTCGCCGCGGATCTGGGGCGCGAGGTGTTCGCCGTCCCGGGCCCCATCAGCGCCGACACGAGCCGCGGTCCACATCGGCTCATCCAGGACGGTGCTAAACTGGTACGGGATTGGATGGACATCGTCGCGGAACTGCCCGAGCGCTGGCGCCGGGCCGTCCACGCGCCGCTCGCCGTCGAGGACGGCGCGGCGCGGCCGGCCGACGACAGCGAGGAGGGACGCGTGCTGGCGCTGCTGAGTCCGGAGGTACCGCAGCACATCGAGGCGCTCATCGCCCGGAGCGCGTGTGCGCCGGCGCGGACGGCGGCGGCGCTGGTCGCCCTGGAGCTGGGAGGCTGGGCTCGCCAGCTCGAGGGGCAGCGCTGGATCTCGGTCGCGACGCGGGCGAGGAGGGCCTAGTGGCGAAGCGGGCGCTGGTGGTGGTGGAGTCGCCGGCCAAGGTGAAGACGATCCAGAAGTATCTGGACCCACGGTTCGTCGTGAAGGCGTCCATGGGCCACGTCCGCGACCTGCCCAAGTCCAAGCTCGGCGTCGATCCCAAGCGCGGCTTCAAGCCGAAGTACGTGGTGGCCCCCGGCAAGAAGAAGGTGCTGGACGAGCTGAAGAAGGCCGCCGAGAAGGCCGAGGCCCTCTACGTCGCCACCGACCCCGACCGGGAGGGCGAGGCCATCGGCTGGCACCTCGCCCAGGAGCTGCCCATCGACCGGCGGAAGGTGTACCGCGTCACCTTCAACGAGATCACGGAGCGGGCGGTGAAGGCCGCCTTCGCGCGGCCGGGCAAGATCGACCTGAAGAAGGTGGACGCGCAGCAGGCCCGCCGCGTGCTGGACCGCCTGGTGGGCTACAGCCTGTCGCCGCTCCTGTGGGAGAAGGTGCAGCGGGGCCTGTCGGCCGGGCGCGTGCAGTCCGTGGCCGTCCGCCTGGTGGTCGACCGCGAGCGCGAGATCCAGGCGTTCGTCCCCCAGGAGTACTGGTCCCTCCACGCCCGGCTCCGCGGGCAGCGCCCGCCGGAGTTCGTGGCCACGCTGCGGGAGGTGGGCGGGGAGAAGGCGAGCCTGCCCGACGGGGATGCCGCGCGGGCGCTGGTGGGCGAGCTGGAGGGTGCCCGCTTCGTGGTGCGCTCCGTCACCCGCGGCGAGCGCCGCCGCAACCCGGCGCCGCCCTTCATCACCTCCACCCTCCAGCAGGAGGCGGGCCGCAAGCTCGGGTTCTCGGCGAAGAAGACGATGACCGTCGCCCAGCAGCTCTACGAGGGCATCGACATCGGCGACGCCGGCCCCGTGGGCCTCATCACGTACATGCGGACCGACTCGGTCCGGGTGGCGCGCGAGGCGCAGGAGGAGGCGCGGGTGTGGGTCGAGGCGCGCTTGGGCGCCGAGTACCTGCCCGAGACGCCGCCCGTGTACCGCTCGCGCGGCTCCGCCCAGGAGGCTCACGAGGCCATCCGTCCCACCGACGTGCGCCGCGAGCCCAGGGACGTGGCGCGCTACCTCACCCGGGACCAGCTGGCCCTCTACCGGCTCATCTGGGAGCGCTTCCTGGCCAGCCAGATGGTGCCGGCCGTGTACGACACCGTCGCCGCCGACATCGAGGCGGGCCGCTGCCTGTTCCGCGCCCAGGGCCAGACGCTCCGGTTCCGGGGGTTCATGGCCGTGTACGTGGAGAGCCGGGAGGAGGAGGCGGCCGCCGACGAGGACGCCGAGAGCGCGGTGCCGCCGCTGGAGGAGGGCGAGACGCTCACGGTGCTGGGGCTGGACCCCCGGCAGCACTTCACCCAGCCGCCGCCCCGCTACACGGAGGCGTCGCTCATCAAGGCGATGGAGGAGCTGGGCATCGGCCGGCCCTCCACCTACGCCTCGATCCTCGGCACCATCATCCACGAGCGCGGCTACGTCCGGCGCGAGCGGCGCACGCTCTACCCCACGGAGCTGGGGATCGCCGTCACCGACAAGCTGATCCCCTACTTCTCCGACATCATGAACGTCGAGTTCACCGCGCAGATGGAGAACGAGCTCGACAAGGTGGAGGAGGGCGAGCTGCGCTGGGTGGACGCCGTGCAGGACTTCTACCGGCCCTTCACGGCGGACCTCCAGCGCGCCCGGAAGGAGATGGCGAGCGAGAAGGCCGGCGAGCCCACCGGGGAGACGTGCCCCGAGTGCGGCGGGGAGCTGCTCAAGCGGCGGGGCCGGTTCGGGCCGTTCATCGCCTGCTCGGGATACCCCGAGTGCCGCTACACGCGCGACCTGGCGGGCGGCGAGCGGGCGGAGGACGAGCCCACCGACGAGACCTGCCCCGCCTGCGGCCGGCCCATGGTGGTCAAGCACGGGCGCTACGGCCGGTTCATCGCCTGCTCCGGCTACCCGGAGTGCAGGACCACCAAGCCGGTCACGCTGGGCATCGCCTGCCCGGAGCCGGGGTGCTCGGGCGAGCTGGTGCAGCGTCGGTCCCGGCGCGGACGCGTCTTCTACGGCTGCTCGGCGTACCCGGCGTGCCGCTTCGTCGTCTGGCAGCGCCCGGTGGCCGAGCCGTGCCCCGAGTGCGGCGCGCCCTTCCTCACCGAGCGCACCGTGCGGGGCCGGACGGTGCGCGCGTGCGCGAAGCGGGAGTGCGGGTACCGGCAGGAGGCCGAAGTCCCGGTCGCATGAGCGACCCCCTCGGGATGTTCATGCGGTACCTGGTGGCCGAGCGCGACGCCTCCGTCCACACCCTCCGGGCGTACCGGACGGACCTCGGGCAGTTCCTGCGCTTCCTGGGCGAGCAGGGGCTGGCCGGCGAGGGCGGCGCCGACCTCGGGGCGGTGGACGCGCGGGTGCTGCGGGCCTGGCTGGCGCGCCTGCACGCGCGGGGGCTCGACCCGGCCTCGGTGGGCCGCAAGCTGGCCGCCCTCCGGAGCTGGCTCCGCTTCCTGGTCCGCCGGGGAGTCCTCGAGCGGAACCCGGCGCGCGAGGTCCGCGGGCCGCGCCCGCCGCGGAAGCTGGTGTCCTTCCTGCCCATCGACGAGACCGTCGCGCTGCTCGACGGGCCGGGCGCCGGCCCCCCGCCCGCCCCGCTGCAGGGAGTGCACATACCCAAGGGCATCCCCGTGTGAGCGCTGGCCGGGGTAGTACAGCAACACC
>JBBIOF010000366.1:0-208 GCA_037443505.1 Candidatus Rokuibacteriota bacterium | reverse complement strand
GAGCTCCTCTACGCCCCGGGTCTCCGGGTGTCGGAGCTGGCGGGGCTCGACCTGGACGACGTGGACCGGTCGGCCCGCACCGTGCGGGTGGTGGGCAAGGGGCGCAAGGAGCGGGTGGTGCCCTTCGGCGACCGGGCCGCGCAGGCGCTGGACGCGTGGCTGGCGCGGCGAGGGCTCCGGCCGGGCCCGCTGTTCCTGAACCGCCGCG
>JBBIOF010000365.1:0-3625 GCA_037443505.1 Candidatus Rokuibacteriota bacterium | reverse complement strand
CGATCAGCGCGGCCGCGGCGAGCCAGAGCAGCGCCAGGAGGGGCGCCGGCCCCAGCCCGGCGGGGCGAAGACGACGGAGGCGCGGGACCGGGGGGTCGGGGGCGCGCGGCGCGCCGGCGGGACGATCGGTCACGGGGCGATTGTAGCCCGGGTGTCCAGGGGCCCTCCCCTCGCCCCCCCGGGCCTGCGGTAAACTGTCGCATCCCAGGGGGGAGGATCGGCATGACCCAGAAGCCCAGCGAGAAGGTCTACCGGACGGAGCTCAATCCCGTCAGCTTCCTGGAGCGCAACGCCTACGTGTTCCCCGACAAGACGGCGGTGGTCCACGGCCAGCGCCGCTACACGTACGGGCAGTTCCAGGAGCGCGTGAACCGCCTGGCCTCCGCGCTGCGCCGGGCCGGGCTCGGCAAGCACGACCGGGTGGCCTTCCTGTGCCCCAACATCCCCGCCATGCTCGAGGCGCACTTCGGGGTGCCCGCGGCCGGGGGGATCCTGGTGAGCATCAACATCCGGCTCTCCACCGACGAGATCGGCTACATCCTCCAGCACTCCGGGGCGAAGTTCCTCTTCGTCGACGCGGAGTTCGAGCACGCGGTCAAGCCGCTGGACCTCGGGCGGCTCCGCGTCGTCCGGGTGGACGACAGCGGCGCCCCGGGCGACCCCTACGAGGACTTCCTCGCCACCGGCACCCCCGGGCCCGTGGAGAGCTGGCTCGAGGACGAGGAGGAGACCATCTCCATCAACTACACGTCGGGCACCACGGGGCGGCCCAAGGGGGTCATGTACACGTACCGCGGCGCCTGGGTCAACGCCGTGGGCGAGATCATCGAGACGGGGATGAACTGGGACACGAAGTACCTGTGGACCCTGCCCATGTTCCACTGCAACGGCTGGTGCTTCACGTGGGCCGTGAGCGCGGTGGCGGGCACCCACGTGTGCCTGCGGAAGGTGGACCCCGACCTGATCTGGGACCTCTTCGAGTCCGAGGGCATCACCCACTACAACGGGGCGCCCACGGTGCAGACGGCGATCGTGAACCACCCCAAGGCCCGCCGGCTGCGGCACCCGGTGACCGTCACGGTCGCCGCGGCTCCGCCGTCGCCGACGCTGCTGGCCCGCCTGAAGGAGCTGAACTTCCGGCCCGTGCACGTCTACGGCCTCACCGAGACCTACGGCCCCCACACCGTCTGCGGGTGGAACCGGCAGTGGGACGCGCTGCCCCTGGAGGACCAGGCACGGCTCATGGCGCGGCAGGGACAGGGCTACGCGCTCTTCGACCTCGTGCGCGTGGTGGACGAGAAGATGAACGACGTGCCGCGCGACGCCCAGACGCTGGGCGAGGTCGTCATGCGGGGCAACAACGTCATGAAGGGGTACTTCCAGCAGCCCGACGCCACCGCCGAGGCCTTCCGCGGCGGCTGGTTCCACTCGGGCGACATCGCCGTGTGGCACCCCGACGGCTACATCGAGCTGCGCGACCGGAAGAAGGACATCATCATCTCGGGCGGGGAGAACATCTCGACCATCGAGGTGGAGCAGGCGATCCTCCGCCACCCCGCGGTGCTCGAGTGCGCGGTGGTGGCCGTCCCCGACGACCGGTGGGGCGAGCGTCCCAAGGCGTTCGTGACGCTGAAGCCCGGCCGGACGGCCACGGAGCAGGAGATCATCGAGCACTGCAAGCGCCACATCGCCCACTTCAAGGCGCCGGCCGCGGTGGAGTTCGGCGACCTGCCCAAGACCTCCACCGGCAAGGTGCAGAAGTTCGTCCTGCGTGAGAAGGAGTGGAAGGGGTACGAGAAGCGGATCCACTGAGCCGGAGGGGGCCCCGGAGGCGCCCGGAGCCCCCCTCCGTCTTCAGTTGCGGTCGTCGCCCCCCACCTGCACCCAGTCGAAGGCGAAGACGCTGACGCGGTAGCCGGGGGAGCGCTCGGCCACCGGGACCTCGAAGTAGGCCCGGACGCCGGGCATCAGGATCCCCGCGCCGACCCACGCCACCCGCTGGGCGACCACGTTGCCGCCGGCGTCGAGAGTGTCCACCAGGAGCTGCATCCGCGCGGCGGGCATCCCCCAGTCGTTCAGCACGTAGCCCCGCACGATGGGCTGCCCCCTGCGCTCGGCGGGCTCCCACTCCAGCTTGAAGTACTGCTCCCACCCCGCGACCAGCGGCACGAGGCGATCCGCGGCCGCCCAGGCCGGCCCGCTGGCCAGACCGAGGACCGCGAGCGCCGCGACGACACGACGAAGCCTGGGCATGGCGACCTCCCTCCCCCACACTTTGCCGCGGCGGCGGCTCCTGCACAAGGTCCGTGCGGCATCAAGGCCGGCGAGGCGGGGGTGGACCACGCGTGCTCGTCGGGGCGCACGACCTCCCCGCCTCAGGCTCCCACCCGCCGCGCGATCTCCTCCACCAGCCGCTCGAGGCGCTCCAGCCTGACCTCGTGCCGGTCCGCCGCCTCCCTGAGGCGCGCGGGCACCGGCTCGGGCGGGCGGCACGGCTCCCAGCCCTCCTCGCGGACCACCAGCTGGAGCAGGTCCCACCGCGCGTAGTGGCCCACGGAGTCGAAGTAGGCCTTGGCCAGGCGGCGCTCGGTCTGGTCGATCTCGGCCCACACGATGGTCTCCTCGCCGAAGACCGGCTCGCGCGTGAAGAGGCCGGACGGGTTGACGATGCAGGAGCCCCCGGTGGCCAGGTTGTAGCCCATCACGTCCCGCAGGTCGGCCGGGATCGCCCCCGGGGGCAGGTACCACGAGGACGACACGACGAAGACGGAGTTCTCGATGGCGTGCGCCCGGATGGCGGGCTCGATGTCGCAGGCGCGGGAGCCCGGCTCGGCGCGCTTGGCCCCCAGGTGGCCGTCCATCGTCCACCAGCCGGGCCAGACCGCCACGTGCAGCTCCTCGCCCTGGACGGCCAGCGCCGCCCTGAGCAGGGTCATGTGGTGCTCGTAGCAGATGAGCCCGCCCAGGCGCCCCAGGTCGGTGTCGAAGACGCGGATGTCGCGCGCGTCGCCCATGCCCCAGTAGACCCGCTCGGAGTGGGTGGGCATGAGCTTCCTGTGGCGGCCCAGCAGGCGGCCGTCGCGGCCGACCACCAGCAGCGTGTTGTACATGGTGAGGCTGCCGGGGCGGTCGTCCAGCTCGTTCAGGCCGATGACGCAGTTGACGCCGGCCCGGCGCGCCAGCTCGCCCAGCTCCTCGGTGTCCTCCGAGGGGATCCGCACCGCCTCGCGCTGCATGGCCACAGTCAGCTCGGTCTCGCGCCGCACCGAGACGGCCCCGCGCCAGTACGGGTAGGCGGAGAGGAACGTTTCCGGGAACACCAGGAGGTCCAGGCCCAGGCGGCCCGCCTCCTCGAGCGTCCGGCCGATCTTCTTGATCGTCTCCCGCCGGTCCAGGAACGCCGGCGCGATCTGGGCCGCGCCCACCTTCATGCGCTCGCGCATCACGCCTCCTCGAGGACCCGGCGCACCAGCGCCGGGTAGTCCGGGTCGTCGGCCGGGTCCCGCCCGGCCTCGACGTCGCGGCGGAGCAGCAGGTCGGCCGCCGCCGGCAGCCACCCGAGCCCCGGGCGTCCGCCCGCCGCCTGCGCGTCATCGAGCAGGACGGCGACCTGGAGGATCCGGCC
>JBBIOF010000364.1:0-3635 GCA_037443505.1 Candidatus Rokuibacteriota bacterium | reverse complement strand
CCTCCCACAGGGGAGTATAGCGCCCTAGGACATTATTTACACAGGAGTCATTAATTAGACCGCGGCCGGACCCGCATCCGGGCGCCCCGGGACGCGCCGCCGGCGGGCGCCTTGTATGATCTCAGCGGACGCCGAGCGCGGTGACGATCACCGTCGCGAACGCCGCGGCCAGGACGGCGACCAGCACGACCGACGACGCGTTGAGCAGGGTTCGCAGGCGCTTCTCGTCCATGCTCCACTCCTCCTCCGGCCGGCCGCCCGTAGCATAGATCAGGTCGGGGCCTACCGCACGGCGCGAGCGCGGAGCGAGAGCGGCCCGGCCGGCCCCTCGGCGAGGAGCGCCGCCGCGGTGAGGCCGGAGAGGAGCGTCAGACCCGCCACCAGGTGGATGGCCTGCGCCATCCCGAACAGGTCCGCGGTGGCGCCGGCGAGGAGCGCCCCCACGGCGTACCCGAGGTCGCGCCAGAAGCGGTAGACGCCGAGGCTCGTGGCCCGCCACTCCGGGTGGGCGTGGTCGGTGACCGCCGCGAGGAGCGTGGGGTAGACCATGGCCGTACCGGCGCCCTGGAGCACCGCGGCGGCGAGCCACCAGGGATAGGCCGGCACCAGGACGGTCAGCCAGATGCCGGCCGCCTGCACCAGCAGGCCGCCGGCGATCAGCCCCTTGCGGCCCCGGCGGTCCGAGAGCGGACCGGTCACCGCCTGCAGGACGCCCCACACCGCGGGGTACACCGCCTTCACCACACCGATGCGGTCCACGGCGAGGCCGAGCGCGGCGAAGTAGAGGGGATAGAGGCCCCAGGCCATGCCGTCGTTCAGGTTGTTGACCAGGCCGGCCTGGCAGACGGCGAAGAGGCTCGCACTGCCCGCGCTGGTGGCGAGGAAGACCCGGCCGAACGAGGGCCGCGGCCCCGCCGGGGCGGGCGCGCGAGCGGCCTCGACCCGGGCGTGCAGCCGGGTCTCGCGGACGAAGCCGAGCGACAGGAGGAGCCCGGCCGCGGCGATGGCGACCCCCGGGTAGAAGGGCTCGGGCCTGAGCGCCGTGGCCGCGGCGATCGCGCCGGTGGCCCAGGACGCAAGCCCCACCGCCGCGTAGCCGGCGAACTCGTTGAGCCCGAGCGCCAGGCCCCGGCGCTCCGGTCCCACCAGGTCGACCTTCATGACCACCGTCATCGACCACGTCATCGCCTGGCTGGCGCCCAGCAGCACGTTCGCGGCGTCGATCCACCACCAGCTGGGCGCCAGGATGATGAGCCACGGGACGGGCAGGGCCAGCAGCCAGCCCGCCACGAGCACGGGCTTCCTGCCCAGGCGGTCCGCGAGCCGGGCGGCGGCCAGGTTCACCACGGCCTTGCTGAGCCCGAACCCGACGATGAAGGAGGTGATGGCCGTGCGGGAGGCGAGCCCGAATTCCCGCTCGCCCAGCAGGGGCAGCACCGTCCGCTCCAGCCCGACCATGGCACCCACGAAGGCGTTGACCAGGACCAGCAGGGCGAACTGGCCGAGGTTCGCGCGGAGGCCGAGCTCCGGTCCGGTCACTCGAGGCCGAGGTTCCGCCGCCGGTTCTGCTCGAACCCCGCCGGCTGTGGGGGCAGGTCGGCGAGGACGAACTGCACGAAGTCGGCGCGGGTGCCGAGCCGGAGCGCCGGGTTGAAGCGCCGCTCGAAGCCGATGGTCGAGGCCGGCTTGCCGCTCAGCCCCTTGCCGCAGGCGGAGCCGCCGAAGTGGGCCGGGTAGACCTCCACGTGGTCCGGCAGCGCCAGGAGCGTGCCGTGGAGGCTGTCGTAGAGCTGCTCGGCCAGCCGGCGCTCCGCGCCCGCGCCCAGGAGGTCCGGCCGGCCCACGCCGCCGGCGAAGAGGGTGTCGCCGGTCAGGACGAACCACGGCTCGCTGGCCCGGCTGCGGTCGGTGACCAGCAGGGACACGCCCTCCGGCGTGTGACCCGGCGTGTGGAGCACGGTCAGCCGCACGTTGCCCACCTCGTGCTCCTCGGCGTGCTCGAGCCCGATGTGCGGGAACCGGACGCCGGCCGACTCGTGGACGAGGACGGGCGCGCCGACGGCCTCGGCCAGCCGCCGCGCACCGGACAGGTGGTCGGCCTGCACGTGCGTCTCGAAGACGTGGGTGATGCGGAGCCCCTTCTGCGCCGCCGCCTCCAGGTACGGCGCGACGTCCTGCTGTGGATCCACCACAGCGCAGGCGCCTGCGCCCGTTCAGCCGAACAGGTAGCTGGCGCAGCCGGTGGCCGGGGACAGGAACTGGCGGAAGATCATGGGGGTCACCTCCTCCCTCCCCCGAGGAGAGCGCGTCTCGGTGGATAAGGTCAAATACCGCTTTCTTATCCGTTCCATAGGCATATTCTTATGTCGTGACGCTCCGGCAGCTCGAGGTCTTCCTGGCCGTGGCGCGCGCGGGCAGCTTCCGGGCGGCGGCCGAGCGGCTGCACACGAGCCAGCCGGCCCTCTCGCAGCACGTGCGGGAGCTGGAGGAGGAGCTGGACGCGCCGCTCTTCGACCGGCTCGGCCGGCGGATCGCGCTGACCGAGGCGGGGCGCCTCCTGGAGGAGCACGCCGCGCGGGTGCTGGCCGCCGTCGCCGACGCCCGGGACGCCATCGGGGACCTGCGCGGCCTCCGGCGCGGCTCGCTGGTGGTGGGCGCCAGCACGACCCCGGGGATCTACGTGCTGCCCGGCCTGGTGGGGGCCTTCCGCCGCCGGCACCCGGGGATCGCGCTGCGGCTGCAGATCGCCAACTCGACGGTCATCGAGGAGCGGGTGCGCCGCGGCGAGGTGGACCTCGGCGTGGTGGGCGGGCACGCCCTGCGGGCCGGCGAGGAGTGCCTGGCCGCGGGGCTGGTGGACGAGCTGGTCCTGGTGGTCGCTCCTGACCACCGGTGGGCGCGCCGGCGGGAGATCGCGCCCGCCGAGCTGGCCGGGGCCGCGCTGCTGATGCGCGAGGAGGGCTCGGCCACCCGCCGTGTCACCGAGCGGGCGCTGGAGCAGGCGGGGGTCCGGTACCGCGCGAGCATGGAGCTGGAGCACACCGAGGCGATCAAGCAGGCGGTGCTGGCGGGCCTCGGCGTGGCGCTCGTGTCCGTCCACGCGGTGCGCGGGGAGGTGGCCGCGGGACGGCTGTGCGCGCTCCGCCTGCGCGGGCTCAGGATCCACCGCCACTTCCACGTCATCCACAGCGAGGCGCGCGCGCTGACCCCGGGCGCCCGCGCGTTCCTGGCGCTGCTGGAGGAGCACGGACGCGCCCCCAGGGGCCCCGTCGCCTCACGTGGGGCCGCCGCTCCCCACGTCGATCCCTCGGGCCGGCGGCGCTGACGCGCGCGATTCCGGGCGCTTGCGCGGTCTCCGAAGGCCTGGCATGGAAGCTGCGCACCCGGCAGTCGCCCCATGGAGCACCTGCGCGCAAGCGACCCGGCATCGACCGGCTCCGGCGACGAGGCCGCGTCCCTCGGCCGCTGGCTGGCCGTCCTCGCGCGCTGCCAGCGGCTCCTGGTGCGCGCGACGGACGAGGCGGCGCTGCAGGACGCGGTGTGCCGGACCCTGGTGGAGGCGGGCGGCCACCGGGCGGCGTGGATCGCCGTCCCGGTGGGTGACACGGCGGGAACCCTGCGGGTCGTCGCGGTCG
>JBBIOF010000363.1:0-3643 GCA_037443505.1 Candidatus Rokuibacteriota bacterium | reverse complement strand
GCCGGCTGCCGCTCGAGGAGGACCGTGAGGCGGGCGTGATAGCGCTCGGCCACCTTCGCCCACGTGTACCGGGCGTGGACGTGCCCGGCGGCCCGGGCGCCGCGACGCCGGCATTCCTCGGGGTCCTGGTAGGCGGCGCGGAGCGCCCGCCGGAGCGCGGCCGGGTCCGGCTCCGCGAGCCACGGCAGGCCCACGGTCTCCAGGTACTCGACCCGCGGTTCCGGAAACCGCACGGTCGTCGCCGGGACGAAGAACGTGGCGTCCTCCGGACAGAACTCCCGGACAGGACCGGCGTCCGTGACGATCACCGGGCGGCCGCACGCCATCGCCTCCAGGACGGGCAGCCCGAAGCCCTCGCCCCGGAACGGGTGCACCAGGCAGGAGGCGGCGGCGTAGAAGCCCGCGATCTGGGTGGGCTCCACGGAATCGTAGTAGTAGAGGATCTCGGGCGCTCCCGGGGTCCGGCGCAGGCGGGCCACCTCCTCGTCCAGGCGGTGGCGGTAGTACGGGTGGTCCTTGATGATCAGGCAGACGTCGTCGTCCGCGGAGAACTCCTCCGCGTACGCGCGGAGCAGGACGTCCCAGCCCTTGCGGTGGATGCTGCCGCCCACGTAGAGGAAGCGGAACGTGCGGCTCGTGGGCAGGGGTACGGGCACCGCCCCCGGGTGGAACAGGGCGGGGTCGAAGCCGTTCGGGATCGTCACCACCCGCTCGGCCGGCACGCCGGCCTCCACGAAGCACCGGCGCACCCACTCGGAGGGCACCCACAGCTCGTCCACCTGGTCCCGGATGGCGCGGACCCACTCGGCCGGGACGGCGCCGAACTCCCAGGGCTGGATCACGACCAGCCGCTCCCCGGCCCGGCGGGTGAAGTCCGGGGGGAAGCGGTGCCGCACGCGGAGCGGGGGCGGGAGCTTGGTCGGCCGCTCGACCAGGCGCGCCAGGTCCCGGGTCTCGGGCGTGGCGGCGGGGTCGAACTCGTCGGGCTCGTAGCGGTGCAGCACGAGGTCCACCCCGCGCGCGGCCAGCTCGCGGCAGACGGCCCGGTTGACACCGGCGAGGCTGTGGTAGCGGAAGAAGGTGCCCTCCCACGCGACGGTCGGTCCCGGAAGGCTGCCGAAGTCCTCGGCGGGCCTCCGCTTCATGGCGGCGAGGCGGTCGGCCCACTTCCGGGCGAACCTGACCAGGTTGGGCGCGGCGTGGTCGAAGCGGCCCTCGCTCACGCCCTCGTGGTGCAGCACCACCGCCCGCGGCTCGTAGCGGACGCGGAGGCCCGCCGCGCGCGCGGCCAGGCAGAGGTCCACGTCCTCGACGCCGTTGAGGTACTGCTCGTCGAATCCGCCCAGGGCGGAGAAGACCTCCCTGCGCACGGCCAGGCAGGCGCCCGTCACCATGTCCAGGTCGCGCGGCTCCGTGACCCGGGGGTCGTCCTCGGGCGCGTTGCGCCACAGGTGGTCGGGGATGCCGTCGGGCGTGAGCGCCAGCCCCGCGTGCTGAATGCGGCGGGTGCCCGGGTAGAGGAGGCGCGCGCCCACGATGCCGACCCCCGGATCCGCGGCCGCGGCCCGCAGCGCCTCCAGCCACCCCGGCTCCGGCTCCGTGTCGTTGTTCAGGAAGACCAGCAGCGCCCCGCGCGCCGCCCGCGCGCCCTGGTTGCACGCGCGGGCGAACCCGAGGTTCTCCTCGTTGCGGAGGACCCGCACCGGCAGCGGGGGCTGCCCCAGCAGCGACGGCGTGTCGTCGGTGGACCCGTTGTCCACGACGATGACCTCCGTGGCGGCGGCGTCCACCGTGCGGGCCAGGGCCTGGAGGCACCGGGCGGTGAACTCCGCGCGGTTCCTGACGGGGATGACGATGGTGACCGCCGGCTCGGCCGCGGGTGCGGGCGATTGTTCGGCGGCCGCGGGCGCCGCCTCGACCAGGTACTGGACCACCAGGACCTCCTCCAGGAACCGGTCGCGGTCGCCGCCGAGCGCGGCCACGACGTCGGCCAGCCGCGCCACGGCCGCGGGCTCCTCCGTGTTCCTCATGCCCTGCACGCGCTCGATGGAGAAGCCGGCGCCCAGGAGCGTCTCGGCCAGCTGCTCGATGGTGAAGAAGCGGAGGTGCGTGCGGTCCAGGATGCCGTCGTCCCGGTACTGCCACCGTCCGTGGACCAGGAGGGGCACGAGCACCTCGGCGTGTCGCACGTTGGGCACGCTCAGCACCAGCCGGCCGCCCGGCGCCAGCAGCCGCCGGAGGAGGGGCAGCAGGCGCTCCGGCTCCCTGAGGTGCTCCAGGACGTCGGCGCAGATCACGCAGTCGAACGAGCCCTCGGGCCACGGCAGGACCTCGAGGGTGTCGAGATCGGCCTCGAGCACCTCGTCCAGGACCTGGCGGGCCGCGGCGGCCGCGGCCGGGTGCGCCTCGATGCCGACCACCTCCCGCCCCACGCGCTCCTTGAGGACGCGGCCGAGCTCGCCGGCGCCGCAGCCGACGTCCAGGATGCGCCGGGCCCTGTCGGGGACCAGGTCCGCGACCTCGCGACGCTGGTTGCGGTAGTAGGCGGGGATCCCGCCGCCGGACGCGCGCGAGGCTGGCCGGGCCGGCTCGTCCCACGACCCGCCGAGCACCGTCCCCAGCAGCCGGGACACGCGGTGCCGGTACGTGTGGCTCCGCAGCACGTGGGCCCGGCCCTGCCGGGCGATGGCCGCGCGCTCCTCGGGGTGGTCCAGATAGTGGCGGGCGAGCGCCTCCAGGTCGTCCTCCCCGTAGCAGACCAGGTGCACGCGGTCCGCGAAGAGCTCGTCGAGCCCCGACTCCGGCGGGAGCCGGTCGGTGAGCAGGAAGCTGCCCGTGGCCAGCGCCTCGAAGACCCGCATGTTGAGGTCGCCCGCCAGGCTCCGGTTGAAGACGATCCGACCGCGGGCGAAGGCGAGGGCCATCTCCTCGAGGATCTTGGTGGTGACGTGCACGTCGAGGCCGGCCGCGATCAGGCGCTCCAGCAGCCGCACCCGGTCGGGATGCCACTGCCGCAGCGTCTGGCCGACGAAGACCACGTCGAAGGCCTTGGGCACGTCGAAGGCGCGGTGGATGTCGGGGTCGCACGCCGCGGGCAGCCAGCCGACGCTCCGGCAGCCGCCGGCCTCGAACCGGCCGACGTGCTGGCGGTTGAACATCAGGAAGACGTGGGAGAACCCGCGGGCGTAGGCCAGCCGCCAGTCGAGCTGGGTGTGGCTGTCACCCACCAGGCAGGCGGTGGGACAGTCGAGGCGCTCGAGCTCCAGGGGCAGGAACTCCGGGCCGCCGTCGATCCACACGAACAGGTCGGGCCGCCAGCCGCGCGGCAGCCGCTCCAGCAGCTCCCGCACGGAGGGCTGGCCGGGCGCCGCGGGAATGTCGGCCGGCCGCCGGAGCCCCCGCAGCAGCCGGATCTTCTCCTCGGCCGACCCGACCGGCTTCAGGGCGTGCTGCTCGGTGACCTCCCGCCACCGGGCCAGCGTCGCGTCGTCCATGTGCGGTCCCCAGGTGAGGACGTCGTGTCCGGCCGCGCGGAAGGCGCGCTCGTAGTACATGGACGTCGAGATGGGGGTCCACGCGGTGGCCAGGACCACGCGAGCGGGGCGCGCGGGCGCGTCGGCGCCGCGGGCGCGGGCCGCGGGGG
>JBBIOF010000362.1:0-3652 GCA_037443505.1 Candidatus Rokuibacteriota bacterium | reverse complement strand
GCCGCGCGGAGGCCGCGCCGCAGGTGCTCCACCCACGGTCTCTCCGGGAAGCCGCCCCGGCGCGCCGCCCCCTCGGCGAGCTGCTCGAGCGCCACCCGCGCGTCGGCCTGCACCGGCACCTGGGCCGTGCGGTTGCGCCCGAGCTCGGGGCCGTGGATGTCGATCTGCACGAGCGTCGCGGCGGGGCCGAAGAGCGCGCCGTAGCCCAGGCGGAAGTCGATGCGCTTGCCCACCAGGAGCACCACGTCGGCCTCGCGGAGCTCGCCGGCCACGGGGTTCAGCACCGGATCCGCGTACCCGAGGCAGAGCGGGTGCTCGTCGGAGAGGGCGCCGCGCCCCATCCCGATGGTGAAGCAGGGCAGGCCCGCCGCCTCCACCAGCCGGCGGAGCGCCTCCCACGCGCGCGCCCACCACACCCCGCTGCCGGCCACGACCGCGGGGCGCTCGGCGCGCTGGAGAAGGTCGAGCACCGCTTCCACCACGGCGGGCCGCACGCCCGGTGGCTCCAGCCGGAAGGGGCCGGGCAGGGGAGCGTCGCCGCTCACCGGCGCCTCCAGCACGTCGCTCGGGACCGTGAGGTGGACGGGCCCCGGTCGGCCGCTCACCGCCTCGCGCCAGGCGATGGCGAGGTACTCGCCCAGGCGCGCGGCGTCTTCCACGACCCGCGCCCACTTGGTGACGGGGGCCACCATGCCGTGCTGGTCCACCTCCTGGAGCGGGCCCCGGTCCCGGAGCGCGCGCGGGTGCATCCCGCTGATGGCCACCATGGGGCTCGCGGCCATCCAGGCGGTGGCGATGCCCGTCAGGGAGTTGGTGTGGCCGGGCCCGCCGGTGACCACCGCGACGCCGGGCTGCCCGGTGACCCGCGCCCAGCCGTCGGCCATGTGGGTGGCGCCCGACTCGTGGCGGGTGTCCACGATGGCGATGCCCTCGTCGAGGCAGGCGTTGAACAGGGCGTTCACGTGGTCGCCGCAGAGGCCGAAGATGCGGTCGACCCCGTGGCGGCGCAGCGCGCGGACGAGCAGGTGGGCGCCGGTGATCGTGGCCATGGATCCTCCCGGGGGTGACGCGTGCGCGCGTATCGTAGCACGCGCCGGCGTCAGGCCGGCGCGGCCCCGATGGAGCGCAGGAGCAGGCGGGTGAGGGCGGGCACGGTGGCGTCCAGGTCGGCCACGCGCCCGTGGAGCCACTGGACCACCACCTCGTTGACGGCGCCCAGCCAGGCCAGCGTGGCGACGTGCGTGTCCACCTTGGGGATGGAGCCCTCGGCGACGGCCTCGTCCAGGTAGCCCCGGATGAGCGCGCCGAAGCGGTCGTGCACCTCGGCGCGCTTGCGCTCCCACGTGGTGCCCAGGCTCACCGCCTCCAGCAGGATCAGGCGGGCCAGCCGCTCGTTGCGCTCGAAGGTGACCAGTGCGGCGGTGAGGGCGCCCTCCACCCGGGCCAGCGCGCCGTGGCGCTCGGCGATGGCGCCCGCCACCGCGGCCGCCAGGCGCGCGGCGAAGTCGTCGGCCAGCGCCAGGAAGACCGCCTCCTTGTTGGGGAAGTGGTGGTAGACGGCGCCCTTGGAGGTGCCCGAGGCGCGCACGATGTCGTCCACCGTGGCCCTGTGGTAGCCTTTGCGGGCGAACACGCTCAACGCGGCGTCGAGGATGCGCTCCCGGGTCGCGAGCTTGCTCATCGAGAGGAGACGAGATGCAGACGATTCGTATCGGCCACAGCCCCGACCCGGACGACGCGTTCATGTTCTACGCGCTGACGGCGGGCCGGGTGGCGGTGCCCGGGGTCGCCGTGGAGCACGTGCTGGAGGACATCGAGTCGCTCAACCGCCGCGCCCGCCGCGCCGAGCTGGAGGTGACGGCGGTCTCCGCCGCCGCCTACGCCCTGGTCCACGAGCGCTACCGGCTCATGGACCCCGGCGCCTCCATGGGCAAGGGGTACGGCCCCGTGCTGGTGGCCCGCGAGGCGATCCCCGCGGAGGAGATCGTCCGGAGGGTGGTGGCCATCCCGGGCAGCCACACCACCGCCTCCCTCCTCCTGCGCCTGTACCTGCCCGAGGAGCCGCCGCTCATCGAGGTGGCCTTCGACAAGATCCCGCAGGCCGTGCTGGAGGGACAGGCGGACGTGGGCCTGCTGATCCACGAGGGGCAGATCACGCACCGTGCGCTGGGGCTGGTCAAGGTGCTGGACCTGGGCGAGGCCTGGGCGCGGGACACGGGCCTGCCGCTGCCGCTCGGCGTGAACGTCATGCGGCGGGATCTGGGCGACGAGCTGCACCGGGCCCTCTCCCGCGGCCTGCGCGAGTCCATCGCCTGGGCCCACGCCCACGTGGACGAGGCGCTCGAGTACGCCATGCGCTACGGGCGCGGGATCGACCGCGAGACGTGCCGGCGCTTCGTGCTGATGTACGTCAACGACTACACGGTGACCCTGGGCGCCGAGGGGCGCGCCGCGCTCGCGCGGCTCTTCACCGACGCGCACCGGAAAGGGCTCCTCCCCGCCGTCCCCCCCGTGGACCCGGTCTAGAAGGTGCGGAGGATCTCGTAGGTCGTGGTGCGCTGGGCGGGGACGAAGCCCGCCTCGCGGATGAGGGTCACGACCTCGTCCACCGTGACGCGGTTCACGTGGTCCGCGGCGCGGTGGACGTTCTCCTCGAAGAGCGTCCCGCCCCAGTCGTCGGCGCCGAAGTGGAGCGCCACCTGTCCCGTGGCCTTGCCCTCCGAGAACCACGACGCCTGGACGTGCGGGACGTTGTCCAGGTAGAGCCGGGCCACGGCCAGCATGCGGAGGTAGGCGCTGGGCCCGCGGTAGTGCTTGATCCACTTCTCGAGCCGCGTGTGGCCGGGCTTGAAGGACCAGGGCACGAAGGCCGTGAAGCCGCCGTGCAGGTCCTGCAGGTCGCGCACGGCGTCCAGGTGGTCCAGCACGTCCTCGGGGCCCTCCACGTGGCCGTACATCATGGTGGCGGTGGACCGGAAGCCGCGTCGGTGGGCCTCCCGGTGGACCTCCAGCCACGCCTCGGGGCCGCCCTTCTTGGGCGCGATGCGCCGGCGCACGCGCTGGGAGAGGATCTCGGCGCCGCCGCCCGGAAGGGTGCGCTGCCCCGCCTCCCACAGGCGGTCCAGCACCTCGCCCACGCCGAGGCCGCTCACCCGGGCCATGGTCTGGATCTCGGACGCCGTGAAGAAGTGGGGTGTGACGTGCGGGAAGCGGCGGCGGGTCTCGCGGACCAGCGCCAGGTAGTAGTCCAGCGGCAGGTCGGGGTTGTGCCCGCCCTGGAGCAGCACGGTGGTGGCGCCCTGCGCCACGGCCCCGGCGATCTTCTCCAGCACCTGCTCCACCGTGAGCGTCCACGCCTCGGGGTCGCCGGGCTTGCGGTAGAAGGCGCAGAACTGGCAGTCGGTGACGCAGACGTTCGTGTAGTTGGGGTTGGTGTCCACCACGAACGTCACGCGTCGCTCCGGGAGCCTCTGGAAGCGGGCCTCGGCGGCCAGCGCGCCCAGGGCGAGCAGCGGGGCCTCGGTGAGCAGCCAGCGCCCCTCGTCGCGGGTGAGCCGCTTGCCGGCCAGCGCCCGGTCGCGGATCGCCTCCAGCACCGCTAATGACTCTCGTGAATTAAGTTGACGACGGTCATGTCAGAACGCCAACCCCG